>JARLHH010000031.1 GCA_031292335.1 Candidatus Limnocylindrales bacterium
CCGCGCCCCGCCCCGCGGGGGCGGGGGCCCCCGCGGCCGATCTGCCGAGGCGCGTCACGCGTTCACGTGCGCGCCGTCCGGGAGTGTGCGCTACTTGATGCCGGCCGCCGTGCAGACGTCGGCGCCGACCGCGGCGCAGAGGTCGCTCGCCTTGATGGCGTTGTCCTTGATCACGGTCGCTTCCATGTTCGCTGCGTTGACCCAGTACGGAGTCAGGAGAACGGCCGGCTCGGTGGTCGCGCTGTTCTTCGGGTCCGTCGTGGTGCCGTTCAGGAGAGCCGTGGGCGGCGTCTGGCCGGCCCGCAGGAAGCTGGCCAGGGCGACGGCCGCCTGGGCCTCGAGGTAGATCGGCTTGTAGACCGAGCCGCACTGCCAGCCCTGGAGGACGTATTCCATGCCCTGGAGAGATGCGTCCTGCCCGGTGGTCGGGATCTTCTTGGCCGGTACGCCGGCCGCCTTGAGAGCGGTGACCACGGCGCCGGCGAGGCCGTCATTGGCCTCGATCGTGGCGTTGATCGACGGGTTCGCGGTATAGGCCTGCTGGAAGATGGCGCCACCCTTGGCGTTGTCCCACCCTGGGGCAAGCTGCTCGCCGACGAGCGTCATGCCGGCGCTGTTCGTGGCGCCAGCGGCGACCTGGGCGACCTTCTGGCCCCAGACGGCGTCGTTGTAGCCCTTCGCGAAGTCGATGGCGTTCGGGTCGGTGTCCTGGCCACCGTCAACGGTGAAGACCTTCGGGCTCGTGACGCCCCAATCGGTGACGCACTGCATGAAGCCCTTGCCGATCAGCTCGCCGACCTGGACGTTGTCGAAGCTGACGTAGTAGGTGTTCGTGCCCTGGAACGTGGCGCGGTCATAGCTGATCATCGTCACGCCGGCTGCCGCGGCGGCCGCCTGGATCTGGTTGCCCGTCGTGCTGTCGAGCGGGTCGACGAGCAGGACCTTGGCCCCGGCGGTGATATCGGCCTGGGCGAGCGCCAGCTCCGTGGTGGCCGTGCCCGAGGCGTTGTCGATCTTGAAGTCGCTGGCGGCGTACCCGGCGGCCGTGAAGGCCTGCTTGAGGTACGGGAGGTCATACTCGGTGTAGCGGGCCGACGTCGTGGCGTCGGGCAGGATCACGCCGACCATGCCCTTGCCGGCGGCATAGACGTCCTTCAGCTGTGCCATCGCGCCGAAGGTGGCGTCGAACGACGTGGCGCTGATCGACGACATCGCGGCGCTGGGCGCGGCGGCCGAGGCGGCCGGGGCTGTCGTTGCCGAGCTGCTGCACGCAGAGGCAACGATCGCGGCCGTGGCCAGCGCGGCCAGAAGTGTTGCGCGGGGTTTCATCTGTGCGGCTCCTCCTGAGATACCTGGATCACGTCGAGCGCCAGCCGGCCGGGACGGCGCCAGGACTTTCGCGGGCCGATCGCTTGTCGGCTCCCATCTCGTCCTCCTGGCTCGCCTCCGCGGTCACGCGACCGGGCACGGACGTGCCATTCGCCTATTCGCGTCCAGTCAGAGTACAGCGTCGGGCCGATGTCATGTACATGGAATTGCGACGGGCGCCGTTGAACGGTCGCGCCGCCGGGTCGCGGTCAGTGGCTGACGGAGACGGCGCCGTCGGGGGCCGACCTCGGGTTCGACGTCCGGCCGCGCGGGATCGACCGGCGGGATCGCCGCCCGACTACGCGCCGCGGCTCGCGGCCAGGGCGGTCACCAGCTCCCGGCAGAACGCGGGGATGTCCTCCACCACCCGACCCCAGACCAGGCTGCCGTCCCGGAAGGCGGGCTCGTCCACCCAGGTGGCGCCCGCGTTGACCAGGTCGTCGCGGATCCCGAGAGAGCCCGTCGCGCGGCCGCCCGCGACGATCCCGGCCGAGATGCCGATGAGCCCGCCGTGGCAGATGATGCCGATGGGCCGGCCCGCCGCGTGGACGGCCCGGACCAGGTCGAGGATCGCCGGGGAGCGGCGCAGCTTGTCCGGCATCCAGCCACCCGGCACCACCAGCCCGTCGAGCGCGGCGGCGTCCACGTCGCCGACCGCGACATCCACCCCGACAGCCAGCCCGTTCTTCCCGTGGACCGTGCCGGGAGCCAGGCCGATGCTGGTCACGCGGGCGCCGGCCTCGCGCAGCCGCATGACCGTGACCCAGAACTCCAGGTCCTCGACACCCTCGCCGGCGAGGACTCCGACCTGCATCCCATCGAGCTCCATGGCGACCTCCTTGAGCCGAGGATACGCCGCCATCGGCCCCGCTCGCGTACCATCGGAGGCGTGCCTGGTCCGCTCGCACTCCCCGATCACATCCGGGCCTTCATCGGCGCTCCTGGACGGTTCGCCACGCTCGCGACGCTCGACCCCGACGGCGCGCCCCGCCAGGTCGTGGTCTGGTACCGCCTCGAAACGGATGGCACGCTCATGATCAACAGCGCCAACGGCCGGCGCTGGCCGGCCAACCTGCGCGGCGACGGCCGCGTCGCGATGGCGATCGCGGACCCTGGCGACGGCTACCGCTGGGTCGGGCTGGACGCGGAGGTTGTCGAGATCGTCGACGACCAGGCGGTCGCCCAGGCTGACATCGCCGACCTCGCCCGGCGCTACCACCCCGACGACCCCGCCCGCGTGGCTGCCAGCGTCGACCGCTTCCGGACCCAGCAGCGTGTGACGTTCCGGATCCGGCCTCGCTCGTTCCACGATCACCTGACCCCGTGAGCGAGCTCCGGTTCGGCGCCCAGCTCTGGAGCCAGGCCACGAGCTGGCCGGGCTTCCTCGACGCAGCGCTGGCGGCGGAGGCCGCTGGCTGGGACTCGGTCTGGACGTGGGACCACCTCCAGGCAATCTTCGGGCCATGGGAGCAGCCGGTCTTCGAGGGAACGCTGGCGCTCGCCGCGGTCGCCGCGCGCACGTCCCGCGTCCGGCTGGGCCTGATGGTCGGCGCGAACACGTTCCGCAACCCGGGCCACACGGCCAAGATCGCGACGACGCTCGACCACGTCTCTGGGGGCAGGGCCGTGCTCGGCATCGGCGGCGCCTGGTTCGGCCGCGAGCACGAGGCGTTCGGGCTGGACTTCGGGAGCGGGTTCGGGGAGCGCCTGGACCGCCTCGACGAGGCGGTCGGACTGATCCGGCGCCTGCTCGACGGCGAGCGTTTCAGCCACGCAGGACGCTTCTACACGTTCACCGACGCGCTGATCGCGCCACCGGCGGTCCAGGCGCACCTGCCGATCCTGGTCGGCGGATCGGGGCCGAGGAAGACGCTCCGCACGGTTGCCCGCTTCGCGGACGCCTGGAACACGGCCGGGACGGTCGAGGAGGTGGCCGCCCGCGACGCGATCCTGCGCGCCCACTGCTCGGACGTCGGACGCGATCCCGCGACGATCGAGCGGACGGTCTCGTTCCCGATCGTCCTGCGCGACGACCCGGCCGACGCCGCGCGCGCCTTCGCGGCGCTGTGCGCCCACAACGGCACGCCGGACGCCGGCAACGTGCCCACGCTCCTCGGATCGCCGGCCCAGGTCGCGGATGCGATCCGGCCCTACGTCGAACTGGGCTTCGGCACGGTCATCGTGCGGCTGCCCGCCCCGTACGACGCGGAGACACTCGCCCGGATCGGCGAGGTCCGCGCCGCCCTGGCCGACTGAGCGGGGCTGGCGGCGTGCCCCGCGTGGTCGCGCTGGCCGGCGGCGTCGGGGGCGCGCGGCTGGCCCACGGACTCCAGCTGGCCGTCGGACCCGGGGACCTGGCGGTGGTGGTCAACACCGGCGACGACGCCGAGTTCCACGGCCTCGTGGTCTGCCCGGACCACGACACGGTCCTCTACACGCTGGCCGGCCTGGCCGACCGGGAGCGCGGGTGGGGCCTGGCGGGCGAGACCTGGGCGGCCGCCGAACAGCTGGCGCGCCTCGGGGAGCCGACCTGGTTCCGGCTCGGCGACCGCGACCTGGCGCTCCACGTGCACCGGACCCGGCGGCTGCGCGCCGGAGAGCGTCCGACGACGATCGCGCTCGACGTGGCGGCGAGGCTGGGCGTGGCGACGAGGATCCTGCCGATGGCCGATGAGCCGGTTCGAACCCGCGTTCGGACCGCCGACGGCTGGCTCGCCTTCCAGGACTGGTTCGTGCGGCTGCGCGCGGAACCGCCCGTGCTCGAGGTTGCCTTCGACGGCATCGAGCGGGCGCGGATGACGCCCGAGGCGGAGGCAGCCTTCTCGGGCGCCGACGCGGTCGTGATCTGCCCGTCCAACCCCCTCGTCTCCATCGCGCCGATCCTCGCCGTTCCCGGGATCCGCCCGGCGATCGGCGCGGCCCGAGAGCGCGGAGTGCGGGTCGCGGCGGTCTCCCCGATCGTCGGCGGGAGGGCGCTCCGCGGGCCGGCGGACCGGATGCTCGCCGCGCTCGGCGAGGAGGTCAGCGCGC
>JARLHH010000032.1 GCA_031292335.1 Candidatus Limnocylindrales bacterium
CGCTGACGACATCCGTGTCATCGACGAGCGCGATCCGCGCCCCGTCCCAGGCCGCGGCAACCAACATGACGGCGGGCACGACAACGAGCAGCGTCCCTGCGATCGCCACGACGAAGGTCAGGAAGGTGGTCACGGGCGCGCTGACCACGTCGGCGATCGCGCCGACGAGCGCGCCGCCGATCGACGATCCCCGGAGCACGATCCGCCGGGCGGCCAGGCCGCCGAGCACCTCGCAGGCAAGCCACGTCACGATGACCGCCGCGGTGGCCCAGGGGGCGCCCGCGACGACCCGGACCGGGAACGGCACGGCCAGGTTCGACGGGAGAACCAGCTCGTCGTAGCCCACCTGGACCCACGGGGGCACGGCCACCGCGAGCGCAGCGCCCACCGGGACGAGGAGCGCGAGCCGGACCGTCGCGACCCGTCGGACCGGGCGGCGCCATGATCGGGCCGAGCCGCGCACGTCGGGCGAATCGTCCCCACCCGGCGGGTCGCCCTCCTGCGGGGCAACGGTCGCCCGGTAGAGGGCGATTTCCGCGGCGGATGCGACGAGGGTTCCACCCACGATCGCGGCGATCCCGATCGCGAGCCACGTCGCGATCATCGCGACCAGCCGCGGCGTGGGGCCGGCCGCCGTCACGGAGGTCGGGCCGACGGTGTTCGACAGGCCGATGAACGTGGGCAGAACGAGCATCGGGACGACCAGCACCACCAGCCCGCCACGCGCGAGGAAGCCGAGCAGCGCGAAGGCCCACAGCCGCGGCCGGGTGCCCGCCAGGATCGAGGCCGACGCCATGGCACGAGGCCATGCCGCGGCGGCCGCCGGGGGCCGCGGACGGATCGGGCCGCCGTCGAGCTCCTCGAGCACGCCGGCGGGCGGCGCGGTCACGGGACGGACGCGCGGCCCGTCAGGGCGCGGGCGTGGGGCTCGGGGGCACCGCGACCTCGAGCTGGCGGAGCGCCGCCTGGACCTTGGCGATCTCCGCGCCGTACGTCGCGAAGTCGCCCGCCCGGAGAGCCGCCTGGGCCGCCTCGAAGTGCGCGTTGGCGTAGCTGATGAGGCCCTTCACATCGTTCGGCTGCGGAGTGGCGCCGGCGGCGCTGCTCGGGGCGGGCGTGACGGACGCTCCAGGCGACGGGCTCACGCCGGGCGACGGCGACGGCGCGCCGGGCGAGGGGCTAGGCGTGGCGGTGCCGCTTGAACCGGCGAGAAGCGCGGTGAGCGCCTGGTCCAGCGTGTCGCCCCAGACCACGTTGGTCGGGCTGGCCACCACGATCTTGGTGAACTCGGGGATCGCCGAGCCGGTCGACTGGAGGTAGATGGGCTCGAGGTAGATGATCGAGTCCTGGACCGGCACGACGATCAGGTTGCCCCGCACGACCGTGCTGCCGGACTGGTTCCAGAGCGTCAGCTGGGAGCTGATCGCCGGCTCCTGGTCAATCCGCGCCTCGATCTGCGCAGGCCCGAAGACAGACGTGTCCGGCGGGAACTTGAAGACCTCCACCTGCCCGTAGTTCGGCGCGTCGTTGCGGGCGGCGACCCACGCGATCATGTTCGGCCGGGACTTGGGGACCATGGGCTGGAGAAGCAGGAACTCGGTCTTGGCCGCGCCCGGCATCCGCATGTTGACGTAGTACGCCTCCAGCGGCAGCTGGCCGGTCCCCGAGGTGGCCTGGTTCTGGGGCACGGTCCACAGGTCGTTGCCCTGGTAGAAGTTGGCCGGATCGGTCACGTGGTACTTCGCGTACGTCTCCGTCTGGACGTTGAACAGGTCCTCCGGCACGCGGAGATGCGCCTGGAGGTCCGCGGGCATCGACGAGAGCGGCTTGAAGAGCGACGGGAAGACGCCTTCCCAGGCCCGGATGAGCGGGTCGGTCGGGTCGGCGACGTAGAAGGTCATCGAGCCGTCGTAGGCGTCCATGACCACCTTCACGCTGTTGCGCACGTAGTCGAACGACTGCCCCGAGAGTCCGCTTCCCTGGCTCAGGGTGGAGTCGTCGAAGGGCTGGGCGTTCGGGAAGCGGTCCGAGATCGTGTAGGCGTCCTGGATGTAGACGAGGCGCCCGGCATCGGTGACCACGAGGTAGGGGTCCTGGTCGTAGGCCAGGAACGGCGCGATCAGGTTGAGGCGCTCGCCCAGGCTGCGGTACATGAGGAGCTGGCTGTCCGAGGTCACCTGGTCGGAGATCAGGAGATTGAGGTCGGTGAAACGGGCCGCGAAGAGCAGGCGCGTCAGCAGCGAGTTCAGCTTGATCCCGGTGGTCCCGGTCCAGCGCGTCTCCACCTGCTGGCTCGGCGCGCTCGTGTCCGAGCCACCCACCGGGTAGTCGAACTCGGACTGGCGCGCGCCGACGATCACCCAGCCGTTCTGCCGCTCGCCGAAGTAGATCCGCGGCTGGGTCACCGGTGGAGCGCC
>JARLHH010000223.1 GCA_031292335.1 Candidatus Limnocylindrales bacterium
GAACAGCTCCTTCTTGGTCCCGAAGAGCTGGAACAGGTACGGCTGCGAGACGCCCGCCCGTCGCGCGATCGTCGCGGTCGAGGTCCCGGCCAGGCCACCCGCGGCGAACTCGACGATCGCGGCCAGGATCACCTCGTCGCGGCGTTCGTCGGCCCGGAGTCGCGCGTTCATGCGGTGAACTTAGTGACCACTAAGTCATTTGTCAAGCTCATGTACTCGCTCAGTACGTCCGATACACATCGATGCCGACGGAGGCGAGGTATTCGGCCGGGGTCAGGTAGCCGAGCGACTGATGGGGCCGGATCGTGTTGTACACGGTCTCCCAGGCCCGCAGCTCCAGCTGGAAGGCGGCGAGCTCGGGCTCGGCATCGGTGACCTCGTAGAACTCCTCGGTGTGGGTCCGGTTGGCCCGCTCGACGGCCCCATGGAGCTTGGGCGAGCGGGGCGGCAGGACGAACAGCCGGATCTCCCGCTCGGCACAGGCGGTCTCGAACTCGGCCATGAACTCGGAGCCGTTGTCGATGCTGATGGCCCGGATCGGGAAGGGCATCCGCTCCGCGAGGCGATCGAGGACCGCCGCGGCGGCCGCGGCGGTCGCCCGCCGCCCGAGCTCGAGGGTATCCCAGCGGGACACGACATCGCGAGCGGTGAACTGCTTCCAGACCTGGCCGGGCAGGGGCCGGATGTCGAGCGTGTCGAGCTGGACGAGATCGCCCGGTACCTTGACTGCCCAGCCGGCCGGCGTGCGGATCGCATACGGTCGCTGCCAGCGCCGCTGCCTGACGCTCATCCGACGTCGGCGGGGCTCGTGGAGATCGCCCGCCCGCAGCAACCGGCTCAGGATCCGCCCGACCATCGAGGTCGAGAGCAGCATCCCGGCCCGCCGGAGCAGGATCCGGAGCTTGTCCTTGCCCCAGCGCGGATAGCGCTCGCGGATCGAGCGGACGGCCTGCAGCTGAGCGAGCGTCCAGGTCGGCCGACGCCGGCGGTGTGGCGCGGAGCCGCGGTCCTCAAGGGTCTCGAGATGGAACCGGTCGTACCGCCCGAGCCAGCGATACACCGTCGAGCGACCGACGCCGTAGTGGCGGGCGGTCAGGCTCACGTTCGAGCCGTGCGAGCGGTGCCAGTCGAGCATGCCGAGACGCCGCCGGGCGTCGCGGGACAGGTCGGGCGCGGCCTCGCGGGGAACCCACCACGCCGGCCGGCGAACCATCCGGTTGTGGGCGTTCGTGCCCTGGGGATGCGCCCGCTGGCGGGTAGACTTGCGCATCGAGGGTCCTCCTGCGGCTGATGTTCTGAACACCACCAGCGTAGCGAGGGCTCTCGCTTCGTTTGTCAGCCCGGATCGCGCCTCACCCCGCGTCCAGCCCCGGTGTCACGGACGTATCTGGACGCGCACAGGGCCTCGATGCACAGTGACCACGCAGCCGGGCGTATCGCACCTGGGGCCGCCCGGCCGTGCGATTGACGGGCCGGCGAGCGGGCGGGTAGGCTCGCCGTCCCGAGAAGCCGCCCTGTCGGAGTCGCCCGTGTCACCCGACGCCACCTCCCCGTCGCTCGCCCGTCTGGTCGCGGCCGGCGTGCTGGACGCTGAGCTGGGCGGGCTGGGGGCGCTTCTCCTGGACCTGGGAGTTCCGCTGCTGGTGGCAGGATCTCCGGGGAGCGGGCGACGGGAGCTGCTCGATGCGTTGATCGCGGCGCTCCCGGCCGGGCGGCAACCGGATCCGGCGGCCTCGATCGCGGAGCGCCGCCTGGTCCTCGTGGCCGGGATCCTCTCGGCCGCGACCCCCCCGGGGCTGCTGCGAGCGGCGCTGACGGCGACCGGATCCCGCAGCGGGCTGGCCGCGACGATCGAGGCGGCCGACCTTGCGGGGGTGCTCGAGGTGCTGCGGAGTCAGGGGCTCACCGACGACGAGATCTCCTTCCTGGGCGTTGTCCTGGTGCTGGGCTCCGATGGCGGCGCGGGCAGCTCCGGCCGCCCGGCCGCCAGGGTCGTCGCGGGCCACTATCTGCGGCCGGTGGCCCGCGACGCCGGGGGCCATGTCCAGCGGCTTGGCCCCGCGGTCCTCGCGACGTGGGATGCCGCCCGGTCGCGGTACGACCACTTTGCCTGGGGGATCTACCCGGAGCTGGCCGCGCGGACGGGCCGCCGGGCGGGTGACCTCGAGCACGAGCACCGGGAGTGGGCGGGCTCGCTGGGCGCGCGACCCGGGCCGGGTCCTGTCTGAGGCCGGATTCGGCGATTCGGACTACAATCCCTGTTCACACCGTGATCGCGGGCGCCCAGGGGGGCGTTGCCCGTCGTGATCCCGTTGTGTTCCACGGGGAGGCGGCATGACCAATCAGCGCCCGACGTCCACGAAGGTCGCGGACGAGCCGTTCAAGCACGTCATCGACGAGTACAAGCACAAGCTCCAGCAGGTGACGTGCACCTGCGGATGGCAGGGCAGCAGCGCCTCTCCGGATGGGATCACGTCCGAGTGGAAGACGCATCACGTGAGTCACCGCCCGCCCGGATCCTCCAAGCGCTGAGCTGAGGGCGCGCGGCCGACAGGTCTCGCCGCGCGCCGTCGATCACCCACGCGGGCCCGGAGGCGCGCGATGACGGACCCGCCGATCCACGCCCTTGCGCTTGACGATGTCCCCCCGTTCCACCCACTGACGCCGGACGCCCTGGCGGCCGTGCAGGGGGCATCGCTCCGCGTCCTCGCCGAGACGGGCGTGGCCGTCGGCTCGCCGACCGTGCGGGCCCGGCTCGCGGCGGCCGGGGCACGGGTCGATGGCGAGCGCGTGCGGATGTCGCCGGAGTTCGTCGAGTCCGCGGTCGCCCTGGCCCCGCGCCGGTATGTGCTGGCCGCCCGGGACCCGGCCTGCGACCTGCCCCTCGACGGCCGCCACGGCTACCTGTCCGTCGACGGCAGCGCCGCCGAGCTCCTCGATCCCGAGACCGATGTGCGCCGGGCGTCCACGGCGGACGACCTCGTGCTCGTGACCCGCCTGGCGGATGCGCTTCCGGAGATCGCCTTCCTGTGGCAGGGCGTGGAGGCCGGCGACGCCCCTGCGCCCGTGCGCCCGCTGCATGAGCTTCGCATCCAGCTGGCCCACAGCCGCAAGCACGTGCAGCTCATGACCGCGGTCACGCCGCTGGCGGCACGCGGGGCCGTGGCGATGGCACGCGCCGTTGCCGGCGGATCGGCCGCGCTTCGGGCACGGCCGATCCTGTCCTCGTTCCAGGTGTCGCTCAGCCCGCTGTCGTTCGAGGGAGACGCGCTCGAGGCGGCTCTGGTCTACGCGGATGCGGGCGTTCCCGCCGGCTTCGTCGTCATGCCGATCGCCTGCGCCACGGCGCCCGCCACGCCGGCCGGCGTGCTGGTCCAGTCGAACGCGGAGGTTCTCGGCGGCGTCGCGATCCTCGAGACGCTTGCGCCGGGGGCGGCCACCTTCTACGGCGCATGCTCCACCACGCTCGATCTTCGAACGGCGCTCGTCGCGTGCGGGGGTCCGGAAGACCTGCTGTTCCAGGCGGCGCTCGCCCAGCTGGCACGCGCGAACGGCCTGCCCTCGAGCATCGGGACCTTCGCCACCGGTGCGAAGGGTGCCGACTGGCAGGCCGGGCTGGAGAACGGCCTGTCGGGCCTTGTCAGCCTCCTCGCCGGCGCCGAGATGCTCTCCGGCGCCGGCCTGGTCCATGCCGCGCGGGTCTTCGCGCTCGACGAGATGGTCCTGGACGCGGAGATCTTCGGGCTGCTCCGCCATCTCGCGGCCGGGATCTCCGTGTCGGCGGACGACCTGGCGGTCGACGCCATCGGCGAGGTCGGACCGGGCGGCAACTTCCTGGCCGAGGACCACACCGTCGCGCACATGCGCCGGCTCTGGCGTCCGCGCCTGTTCGACCGCGGGACGTGGGAGGACTGGCAGGCGGCGGGACGGCCCGAGCCGCGGGCCCGCGCGCGCGAGCGAGCCAACGCCCTCCTCGCGTCGCACGTGGTGCCCGACCTGCCGGACGGGATGCCCGCGGAGCTGGACCGGATCGTCGCGGCGTTCACGGCGGAGGCGGGAATCGCGTGACGATCGCGGAGCCGAACGCCGCGCCGAGGCGGGAGGTCGACCTCTATCCGGCCGTCAAGGCGTTCCTGGAAGGCGAGGGGTACGAGGTCAAGGGCGAAGTGCGAGGCTGTGACCTCGTCGCCGTGCGCGGCGACGAGCCGCCGGTGATCGTCGAGCTCAAGCTGCGCTTCACGTTGGGGCTCGTGCTGCAGGCGCTCGACCGGCTCCGCCTTTCGGAGATGGTCTATCTCGCCGTGCCGGCAGAGGCGATCAGACGCCGCGGGATCCGCCCGCTGTGCCGCCGGCTTGGATTGGGGCTGATCGCGATCCACGGCCCGCGCCAGCGTGTGGAGGTCGAGGTCGAGCCGGGCCAATACCGTCCGCCGCACGATCGCCGGCGGACGGGACTGCTCGTCTCCGAGCATGCCCGCAGGCGTGGCGACCCGACTCCAGGCGGGGTCACCCGGGTCCCGATCATGACGGCATACCGCCAGGAAGCGCTCCGGATCGCCGGCGCGTTGGGCGACGGGCCTGCCTCGGTCGCGGATCTCCGCGAGGTCGCCGCAGCGCCGAACGCCGGCCGCATCCTCGCCCGCGACGCCTATGGATGGTTCGAGCGCGTGGAGCGCGGCTCGTATCGCCTGCGCGATGCCGGTCGGGCGGCGGTCGCGGTGGCGGAGGCTGCAGACGCCGCAGCTGGCCCGGTCGCCGACGTCCGAATTGCAGGCGAACGCGTGCGCAGTTCCTTCAGCCCCCACGGGTAGGGCCGCCCGGACGGGAGCACGGCGCGCGCCGCGTCGTACCATGGACCGGCCCGCGGGTGTCATCGGCGCCGGGCCGGTGCTGCCAGGGCCCACCAGCAGCCACACGTCGCGCGGCGTGCCCCGCCGCCCCTCACCTCCAGGAGGACCCGTCCATGGTCACCGTCGCCGAAACCGTATCGCAGCTCGCCACGCTCCTCGACGGATCCGCCCGGCTCGAGGGTGGCCGGTTGCTGGTGACCGACGAGGCGGCATTCCGATCCCGGACGATCCACGACCTGGCCTGGACGCAGACGTTCTCGCAGGACCCCGCAACGGTCGAGGCGGCGCGCTGGCTGATCTGGGAGGCAAGCCAGGAGCTCGGCGCCCCGTCCGCGAGCATCCAGGACCTCTACACGGCCCGCGGTCGCGGCGAGGTCGCCGGGTTCACGGTTCCCGCCATCAACCTCCGGGCACAGACCTTCGACATGGCCCGCACGATCTTCGCCACGGCACGGGCGAAGGCGGTGGGGCCCGTGATCCTGGAGCTCGCCCGCTCCGAGCAGACGTACACGTTCCAGCGCGTCTTCGAGTACGCGCCGAACATCCTCGCCGGGGCGATCGCGGCCGGCTGGCGCGGCCCCGTGTTCATCCAGGGCGACCACTACCAGTTCAACGCGAAGCGGTACGCCGCCGACCCGGAGACCGTGACGGAGGAGATCCGGAAGGGCTGCCGCGACGCGATCGCGGCCGGGTATCGCAACATCGACGTTGACAGCTCGACGCTGGTGGACCTGTCGCAGCCCACCGTGGATGCCGAGCAGAAGGTCAACTACACCCGCGCCGCCGAGATCACGGCCCTGATCCGCGACCTGGAGCCGGCCGGGGTCACGATCAGCGTGGGCGGCGAGATCGGCGAGGTCGGCAAGCAGAACTCGAACGAGGCCGAGCTGCGGGCCTACCTGGACGGATTCCGCGGCGAGCTCGACGCGCGCCGTCCGGGCTCGATCGGCGTCAGCAAGGTGAGCGTCCAGACGGGCACCAGCCACGGTGGCGTGCCGCTTCCGGGCGGCGGCGTCGCCGAGGTCAAGCTTGATTTCGAGGTGCTTCGCGTCCTGGGCGAGGTGGCCCGGACCTACGGAGCGGCCGGGGCCGTGCAGCACGGCGCCAGCACGCTTCCCGACGAGCTCTTCCATCGGTTCCCCGGCGTCGAGACAGCCGAGATCCACCTGGCGACCGGCTTCCAGAACGCGCTCTACGAGCACCCGGCGTTCCCGGCCGAGCTGCATCGCGAGATCGAGGCCTGGTGCTTCGCGAACGCCGCGGACGAGCGAAAGCCCGGGATGACCGACACGCAGTTCGTCTACACCACGCGCAAGAAGGCGATCGGCCCCTTCAAGCGGCAGCTCTGGGAGCTGGCCACCAAGGACGAGATCCTCGCCTCCCAGGCGGCGAAGATCGGGTACCTGTTCGAGCAGCTGAAGATGGCCGGCACCACGGACCTGCTGCGGCACATCACGACCCCGGACCTGCATCGACCCATGCCGGACGGGCTGGCGGCCGCGATCCCGGCCGCGCGCTGACGAC
>JARLHH010000224.1 GCA_031292335.1 Candidatus Limnocylindrales bacterium
GCCAGGTCCTCGTCCGTGAACCCGATCGCCTTGAGCATGGCGCGCGCCGCTGCCCGGTCGGGCCCGTCGGTCAGGGCGGCGCTGTGACGCTTGGCGGGATCGCTCGGCCGGTCGTACGGATGGGCGGGGTGGTCGGTCATCGAAGCTCCTCGCGTCTGGGAGTCGTGGTCGGCGTGTCGTGCGGCATCGCTGGGAGAGTGTAGGTCGCTCAGCGGAGGCAGGGCCCGGTGTCGACGGCGGCCGTCCGGCCGAGCAGCGGGAGCACGCGGTCCGCGACCGCGATGGGATCCAGCGCGTAGCCGACCCCCGCATCCGTGCGCGACTCGGCGAAGACCACGCCGCCCACCTGGCCGTCCGCCAGCAGGAACGGGCCGCCGCTGTCGCCGGGCTGGATCGGCGCGAGCAGCTCCAGGACGTCGCGGACCACGGTGTGGGTGCCGTACAGGTCCCGGCCGCTGGCGTGGATCTCCGCCGAGACCGCGGCCGGGATGACGGCCAGGGCGCCTCCGTTGGGATGCCCGAGCGCCGCGCCGACAGTTCCGCGATCGGGCGCCGTCGCAGCGAGCTCGAGTGGCGGGAAGACGAGGTTCGCCGTCCGGATCAGCGCGACGTCGAGCTCCGGGTCGAACAGGACGACGCTGCCCGCCGCCCGGCGGCCCGTCGCATCGGCGGTCACCGAGACGCTGGTGGCGCCCGCCACCACGTGGGCGTTGGTCACGACATAGTTGGGCGCCACGGCGAAGCCCGTCCCGGTGAAGATCTCGCCGCACCCCTGCGCGTCGACCCGGACCACGCTCGCGACCGCCGCCGCGGCGATCTGGTCCGCCTCGGTCCGGCCGGGAACCGGCACGGCAGGTGCCGGCAGCGGCTCGAGGCCGCTGAAGACCTGCGGCAGCCCCGAGGCGTCGATCAAGCCTCCCAGCTCGCCGGCCACCTCGGACGGCGGCGGAAATGCGCCCAGCAACGACCGCACGGCGACGCTCTGCTGCGCCTCGCTGGCGAGCGACGGAAATGGCCCGGTGGCAAGCAGCCCGCCGACGAGCCAGGCCAGCACGAGCGCCTGGGCGATGCCGAACAGGGCGCCGAGCGCGGCGTCGAGGCGGTTGGCCACGCCTCGGCCCAGCCGGTCCCGCAGGGTACCGCCCACGCTGGAGCCGATCGCCTCGGCGAGCGTGACGATAAGGAAGGCGCCGCCGAAGGCGAGGAAGGCGCGGATCGGAGGCGAGAACCGGTCGAGGGCGCTTGCGGCGGCGGGCACGGCCACGATCACGAGCGCCACGCCTGCCGCGGCGCCGGCCAACCCGAGGACCTGGGGGAGCGCGCCCGACCGCCAGCCGAGGACGGCCGCGATGATCGCCAGCCCGGCGACAGCGAGGTCGACGACGTTCATGGGGAGGTCCACCGGGGGATTGTGGCGCCGGCGCCTTCGTCGCGCCATCATTGCTTCGGCAGGACCGGGACCGTTCGGTGGGTGTTGCCGGCCTCCTCTGTCCCGCCCCGCGAAGGAGCACCGATTCACATGCCCTGGCACCACCGGCTCGATGTCCTGCGCGCGATCCTGGACGAGGGCGCCGTCCCTACGTTCGTGGCCCCCGACCCTGACGCGGCGTTCGCGTTCGCGGCGGGATGCCGCGACGGTGGAGCACGCGTCGTCGAGTTCACCAACCGCGGCGACTTCGCCTACGCGACGTTCTCCGAGCTGGCCCGCCGCGTGAGCCGGGAGCTGCCGGACGTGGTCCTGGGCGCGGGCACGATCATCGACGCGCCGACCGCGGCGCTGTTCATCGCCGCGGGAGCGAGCTTCATCGTGGGCCAGTCACTGAGCGAGGATGTCGCCCGGCTATGCAACCGGCGCCGCATCGCCTACATCCCGGGCGCCGGATCGGCCACGGAGATCGCGCAGGCCGAGGAGCTCGGCTGCGAGATCGTCAAGCTCTTCCCGGCGGCCGCCTTCGACGGGCCGGCCTTCGTGCGCAACTTCCTGGCGCCCAGCCCGGCATCCCGGCTCATGCCCACGAACGTGGAGGCCAGCGAGGAATCGACCCGGGCCTGGTTCGCCGCCGGCGCGGCCTGCGTGGGCGTGGGCGGGCACCTGTACCCGGCGGAGCTCATGCGTGGCGGGGACCGCCAGGCGATCGGGGAGCGGACCCGGACGTTCATGGGCTGGGTGCGGGCGGCACGCGAAGCCTGACCCGGCTCCCCACGGCCGGCCCGGGTCGAGCGGGACCCGCGTGCGACAGCCGCGACACTCCGGCGCCCCTCGCCAGTGGGATCATGACCGGCATGAGTGAGACGTTCGACTTCGACCGCATGCTGGCTCTCCCGCGGCTCTCGTCACTCCGGCTGAGCCCGGACGGGAGCCGCCTCATCGTTTCCGTGGCCCGGCCGGACCCGGAGGGCAAGCGGATGGCCGCCTCGCTCTGGCAGGTGGATCCGGCCGACACGCTGCCGGCCCGCCGGCTGACCCGGTCCGTGGCGGGCGAGGCCGGTGCGACGGCATTCCTCCCCGACGGCTCGCTGCTGTTCACCTCGAGCCGGCCCGATCCTGACGCGAAGCCCGACCCCGGGACGCCCGGTTCGGAGAAGGCGAGTCACGCGCTGTGGCTGCTGCCGCCCGACGGCGGCGAGGCGCGCCTCCTGGTCGCGCCCGAGGGCGGCGTGGAAGGGCTGGCGGTGGCCCGACGGGCACCGGTCGTTGCGTTCGGGAGCAGGCTCCATGTCGGGGCAGCCACGTTCGCTGAGGACGCGGAGCGTGCAAAGGCCCGCCGGGAGGCCGGCGTGACGGCGCTGCTCTTCGAGGACGACTACCCGGTTCGCCACTGGGACCACTGGCTCGCCCCCCGCCGGCACCTCTTCGTCGCCGCACTGCCGGCCGGACCCGAGGCGCGCCTCGCGGATGCCCGCGACCTGGAGCCCGGTGCCTCCACCCTTTCGTTCGAAGAGACCGGTGCCGACATCACGCCGGACGGCCGGACCGTGATCGTGGCGCGCAACGACACGGGCGGGCTCCCGGAGATCAGCGAGGACCTCGTCGCGTACGACGTCGCGACAGGCGAGGCGCGCGTCCTGACGCCCGGCGACGCCTGGTACGACGTGCCCGCCTGCTCCCCGGACGGGCGCAGCGTGGCCGCCATCCGGGTGACCCGGGGCTCCGCGGACACCGCCCAGCGCGCCTGGCTCGTGCTTGTCGACCTCGCCACCGGGTCCCAGCGGACGCTCGCCGCGGACCTCGACCGCTGGCCGAACGAGCCGGTCTGGGCGCCCGACGGCGCCGCGATCTTCTTCACGGCCGATGACGACGGCCACGTGGCGGTCTACCGCGTGGAGGTCGGCGGCGATGACGACGATCGAGTCTCACGCCTGGTGTTCGAGGGCGCCTGCTCCGACCTGTGCCCCGCCCCGGACGGGCGCTCGCTCTACGCGCTGCGCTCCACGATCGGGACGCCGCCGCGGATCGTCCGGCTGGATGCCCGGGGTGTCGACCAGGTCCCCGTGGAGCTCGTCAACTCGGTCGACGAGGGCGGGATCGTCACGCCCGGAATCGTGGAGCGGCTGAACGCGACGGCAGCGGACGGCACCCGGATCGCCTCCTGGCTGGTCCGTCCCGCTCGTGCGTCCGCCGCGAAGCCGGCCCCGCTCGTCGTGTTCGTGCACGGCGGTCCGCTCGGCTCGTGGAACACGTGGCACTGGCGCTGGAACGCGCACATCCTCGTGGCGCGCGGCTACGCCGTCCTCGGCCCGGACCCGGCGATCTCGCTCGGCTACGGCCAGGCGATGATCCAGCGCGGCTGGGTGGACTGGAGCGGCGCGCCGTTCACGGACGTCATGGCCGCGGTCGACGGCGCGCTGGAGCGGCCGGACCTGGATGCGTCGCGGACCGCGCTCATGGGCGGCTCCTTCGGCGGCTACATGGCCAACTGGGTCGCCGGGAACACCGATCGGTTCCGGGCGATCGTGACGCACGCCAGCCTGTGGGAGCTGCGCGGCTTCCACGGCACGACCGACACGGGCGCGTTCTGGGAATACGAGATGGGCGACCCCTACCGCGACCCGGCGCGCTACGTCCGCGAGTCACCCAGCGAGCACATCGGGACGATCCACACGCCGATGCTGGTGATCCACGGCGAACAGGACTTCCGCGTTCCGGTCAGCGAGGCGCTGCGCCTGTGGACGGACCTTCGGCGCCACGGGGTGACCGCCAAGTTCCTCTACTTCCCGGACGAGAACCACTGGATCCTGAAGCCGGCCAACGGGCGCCTCTGGTACGCCACGGTCCTCGCCTTCCTCGACGAGCACGTCCTCGGGATCCCGTTCGAACGGCCCGCCCTGCTCTGAGCGGCGGCGCGGCGAGCCCGTCCGAGCGCCGGAGGGCTACCCGCCGCTCATGGGCGGGTAGAGGTCCACGCGGTCTGCGTCCTGCACCTCCGCGTCGTGGAGCGAGACGACGGTCAGGTTGACGGTCGCAAGGTCGATCTCCGCTTCCGGGATCCCGATCGTGCGAACCAGATCCAGGAGGGGAGTCCGGGCCGGCAGGTGCACCGTGAAGCGGGACCGCTTCTCGCGCTCGTAGAATGCCAGGTGGCCGCCGAGATGGACCTCCATCACAGCGCGGATCCCGGGTTCACGCCCATTGGGTCAGCCGGCGGGGAGCGGCGCACCCTCGAGCGGGGTGCCGAGACGCGTGTCCACCCGGCCCGCGCGGCCGGCCTCCCACGCCCGGATCTCCGCCAGCTTGTCCATCACGTAGCCGATCTCGTCGGTGCCGGCGAGCAGCATGCGCTTGGCGAACGGGTCGATCGTGAAGTCGATCGTGGTCCCGTCCGGCAGGAGGATGCCCTCCTCGGAGAGGTCCACGGTGAGCTGCGCGTCGGGATCGGCAGCCACCAGCTCGAACAGCCGGGCGTGGGTCGCCGCGTCCACGACGACGGGCAGCACACCGTTCTTCAGCGCGTTGCTGCGGAAGATGTCGGCGTACGAGGTGGACAGGATCGTCCGGATCCCCCACGCGGCGAGCGCCCACGGCGCGTGCTCGCGCGAGGAGCCGGCCCCGAAGTTGTCTCCGACGAGCAGGATCCGGCGGCCCGCCATGCCGGGCTGGTCCAGCACGAAGCGGGGCTCGCGGAGCGTGCCGTCCTCGCTAAAGCGCCAGTCGCGGAAGAGGGCGTCGGCGAGGCCGGCCTTGTCGGTGACCTTCAGGTAGCGGGCGGGGACCACCTGGTCCGTGTCGACGTTCTCCGCGCGCAGCGGGACAACCCGGCTGGTGAACTGGCGGAACGGCTCGCCCATGCTCAGTGCCCCCCGCCGACCACGGCCGGCCGCTCGATGCCGGGGAGCGTGCGCGGATCCGTCACGACGCCGCTGATCGCGCTGGCGGCCGCGGTCATCGGCGAGGCGAGGAACGTCCGGCCGCCCTTGCCCTGGCGACCCTCGAAGTTGCGGTTGCTGGTGCTGATGGCGTACTGGCCGGGCCGGAGCTGGTCGCCGTTCATGGCGATGCACATGGAGCAGCCGGCCTCGCGCCATTCCGCGCCGGCGGCGCGGAACACGTCGTCGAGCCCTTCCCGTTCGGCCTGCGCCTTCACCTGCTGCGAGCCGGGGACGACCATCAGGCGCACGCCGTCGGCGACATGCCGGCCACGCAGGACGCCCGCCGCCAGCCGCAGGTCGCTGATGCGGCTGTTCGTGCAGCTGCCGATGAAGACCACGTCGACCGGCTGGCCGGCGATGGTCTGGCCGGGCCGCAGGTCCATGTATGCCAGGGCGTGCTCCAGCGCGCGGCGGGCGGCCGGGTCGGCGGCATCCGCGGGGTCCGGCACGTGCCCGCTCACGGGGATGCCCATGCCGGGGTTCGTGCCGTAGGTCACCATCGGCTCGAGCGCGTCCGCGTCGAGGGTGATCGAGCGGTCGAAGACGGCGCCGTCGTCCGAGGGGAGGCTTCGCCAGCGCGCGACCGCCGCGTCCCAGGCTGAGCCCTGCGGCGCGTGCCGGCGGCCGTGGAGGTACGCGAACGTCGTCTCGTCCGGCGCGATGAGGCCGGCCCGCGCGCCACCCTCGATGCTCATGTTGCAGATCGTCATCCGCTCCTCCATCGAGAGGGCCCGGATGGCGTCGCCGCGGTACTCGAAGACGTGGCCGGTTCCGCCGCCGATCCCGATCCGTGCGATGAGCGCGAGGATGATGTCCTTGGCGCCGACGCCCGTCCGCAGGCGGCCGTCCACCCGGACCTCGTAGGTCTTCGGGTCGCGCTGGAGGAGCGTCTGGGTGGCGAGCACCATCTCCACCTCGCTCGTCCCGATCCCGAAGGCGAGCGCGCCGAAGGCGCCGTGGGTTGCGGTGTGGCTGTCGCCACAGACGATCGTCATGCCCGGCTGGGTCAGGCCCAGCTCCGGCCCGATCACGTGGACGATTCCCTGCGTGTCCGACCCAAGGGCGTGGAGCGGAATGCCGAACTGGCTGCAGTTGTCGGTCAGCTGCCGGATCTGGGCGGCCGCCATCTGGTCCACGATCGGCAGGCCGTGCGGGGTCGTGGGCGTGGAATGGTCGGCGGTTGCCACCGTGCGGTCCGGGCGGCGTACGGGCAAGCCGCGCTCGCGCAGGCCGGTGAAGGCCTGGGGGCTGGTCACCTCGTGGACGAGGTGGAGGTCGATCGCCAGGACGGCGGGCGAACCTTCGTCCTGCGCGATGAGGTGGTCGTCCCAGATCTTCTCGACGAGGGTGCGGGGTCGCGGCTCGGTCACGGGGCTCCGTCGGCTGCAGGTTCGGGGCCAGAGCGTAGCAAAGACGCGCCAATCGGTCGCCGGGTGCGCTGTCGCCCCCGGAGGGGACGGTCGCCCGGCGTCGGTCCCCGGGCGTGCAGTCGCCAGGGTGCGCGGCCGGCCGGCCCGTCCACGCCGGTTGCCGTACCAAAGTCCTGTGGCAGCAGGACTTCGAGGGGGTGCCCGCACGCACCGTCCGTGCGACAACCTCGACGGCGCACCCGCCGTCCGGGTCCCGCGCTCCGGGTCCCGCGCAAGGAAGCTCGAATGCCGTTGCCCGCCGCTTCTTCCGCCACGAACACGATGCCCTCGCCCGAGACCGAGCATGCCCCCGAGCTTCGGCTCATGCGGATTCGGCTGCTGCTCGTCGTGGGAGCCACCTTTGTCATCGCGCTCTTCATCGGGGCTGCCCTCGTGGCGCTTGGCGTGCCGGGCCTCGGGCCGCTCCTCGCGACGCTCTTCGGCGCTGCGCCGGGGGCGGCGGTCATCGGACTGCCCGTCGCGTTCGTGCTCACGATCGCGCTCGTCGCCTGGATGGCTCGCGCGGTCATCCGGCCCGCGGAGCAGCTGGCCGCCTCGCGCCGCAGCCTTGGCACGCTCTACGAGTCCGCGCGCAGTCGCGCGCTCGAGGACTCGCTCACCGGGCTCGCGAACCATCGCGCCTTCCAGGAGGAGTTCGAGAGCCTGCTTGCGCTCGGCGCCCGTCATCGAATGGACCTGGCCCTGCTCCTCATCGACGTGGACGACTTCAAGACTGTCAACGACTCGGCCGGCCACGCCGTCGGGGACGACCTGCTCGTGGAGATGGGCCGGATCCTGCGGAGCCAGCTTCGCGCCTCGGATCGGCCGTTCCGGATCGGGGGCGACGAGTTTGCGATCCTCCTGCCGCACACGGACGCGGAGAATGCCAAGCTCGTTGCGAACCGGCTGCTCGCCGCCTGCGTCGAGCCGCGGGCCACGGGTGAGTTCCGCCGCGGCTTCGCCTTCTCGGGCGGCGTCACCTCGGCACCCGCGTTCGCCACGACTCGCGACCGGCTCCTGGGCCAGGCGGACGAGGCGCTGTACCAGGCAAAGCGCGACGGGCGCTGCCTGGTCCGCATCTTCGACCCGGCCGCGAGCAAGGCAACGCTCGACATCCACGCGCTCAACGAGCGGTCGGCTGCCGTCGCCGACGTCCTGAACGGCGGGGGTCTGCGACCGGTCTTCCAGCCTGTGATCGACCTCCGGAACGGCGAGGTGCTCGCCTTCGAAGGGCTCACCCGTCTGCCCGAGGGCACGCCGTTCCGCGACCCAGGCGTGCTCTTCGAGGCGGCCGAGGCCGCCGGGCGAACCTACGAGCTGGACCTTGCCTGCATCACCTCGATCCTCAACGGCGCGCGGACGATCGACCGCCGCATCGGGCTCAGCCTCAACCTGTCCCCGCGCACGCTCGAGACGCCCGAGTTCGCGCCCGAACCATTCGTGGCCCGGCTGTCGATGGCCGGCTGGGATCCGCAGCGGGTCATCATCGAGCTCACCGAGCGCGACGCGGTCCAGGACATCGACCGGCTGCGCCGGGTCCTGGAGCGCCTGCGGGCAACCGGGATCCGGATCGCGGCCGACGACGTCGGCGCGGGAAATGCCGGCCTCCGGCTGCTCAGCCAGATCCACTTCGACATCGTCAAGCTCGACCTTGCCCTGGTCCAGGACGGTGCCCGGCGGGGAACCTCGCTCGACGTGGTGCGGTCCATCGCGGACCTCGCGGCCCGCTGGGGCGCGATGGTGATCGCGGAGGGTCTCGAGACGCCGGCCCAGCTGCGGCTCATCCGGAGCCTCCCGATCGCGGCTGCCCAGGGGTACCTCCTGGGCCGGCCGGCCACGGTCCCCGACCAGCGCTCGATCGACCTCGACGCCCTGGAGGCAGGAGTGGCCGGGGTGGCCGGGTTCACGGAGCCCACGACCATGCCCGGGATCGGAGAGTTCGAGCGCATCGTGGCGCTTCGGCAGGCGGCCAGGAAGTCCGCGTAGGGTCGGCGCCCAAGCGCTCTCGCGCCGTCCGATCGACACCTGCGAACGGGAGTCCTGCCACCCGGCTCCCCCGGCCGATCTCCTGCCTTCTACGAACGGAGCTGCTGGCCCCCGGTCCCGCTGCCGACGCCGTGCCGTCTACGAACGGAGCTGCTGTCAGGCCCGCCCCGACGCCCCTCCCCGGACTCCCCGCGACCAACGGACGCGTTTGCTCGCTCGTGAGGCGGCGCCGGCGTCGTGCGCGGAGACGGCATGCTCTGTCACATCGCGCTCCCGCACTCACTCCATTCGTATTCGACGCAAAGTGGCGACGCTTCGACGCTGCGCGGCCACGCTTCGACGCGACGCGGCCGCCTGCGCCGTCGCCGAGCGCGGGTGGCCGAGCCGGGGAGCGCGGACACGCACGCGGTCGCCAAGCTCAGACGTCGCGTCGATCAGAGAGGGCCGGGTCGACGAGAGTGCCGCCAAGCCGCGCCGCGCCGCGCGGCCTTGCCCATTTCGTTGCGTTGACGAAGTCGCGAAGCCTGCTATCCTTCGCGCACCGTCGCAGGCGCGGCGGACAAGCCGGAGCCGCCAGTTGGGCTACCTCGATCGGCAGGATCGCCGCCCCGCCGCCGTCCTCGTGACGAGCGACGGCCGCCGCGTGACCGTGCCGCTCGATGAGCTCGAAGCTGCCTCCGGCCGGGTGTCCCCTCGGTCCGTACTCCTCTCCCTTCTTGGCCTCCTGGGCCTTATTGGCGGCTCCCGGCGGGAGCCTGGAGGGCGACGGACGAAGCGCTGAGGCGCAACGAAACCGAACCGACAGGACCCTCGCCGGGAGACCGGCGGGGGTTTTTCATTGTCGCCCGATCGGAATGCCCGGCCCGGCGGCGGGATCGACGGAGGAAACGAGGACCATGGCGATGACGAAGCGGGACGGCGCACCCCGTCAACCGGCCGGCCGCGCCGCGGGGCAGAGTCCGGCCGGCCGTGCCACGGGACACGTTCCGGCCCGCGCCGGCGACGGAACGGCCCCGCCGGCCGGCGCCGGCGACCGAAC
>JARLHH010000225.1 GCA_031292335.1 Candidatus Limnocylindrales bacterium
CAGGCCCCGAGTCCCGTTCGCGCGGGCGCCGCACGCCCCGGCGAGTCGCGTCCTGATGAGGCGGCGCTCGCGCGCCCGGACCCCCGGGGGCCGCTAGACCCGCGCGCCCTCGCGGCCGACATCCCGATCCTCGAGCAGCGTTCCCACGGCGCGCGGCTGGTCTACCTCGACTCGGCGGCCACCAGCCAGAAGCCCCGCGTCGTCATCGAGGCGATGGACCGCTACTACCGCGAGTACAACGCGAACGTCCACCGGGCCATCTACGAGATCGGCGAACGGGCAACCCAGGAGTACGAGGCCGCCCGCGTCAAGGTCGCCCGGCTGATCAACGCGCCGGCCGCCCACGAGATCATCTGGACGCGCAACGCGACCGAGGCCGTGAACCTGGTCGCCTACAGCTGGGGTCGCCACAACATCGGCCAGGGCGATGCGATCGTCCTGACGGAGATGGAGCACCACGCGAACCTCGTCCCCTGGCAGATCCTCGCCCAGGAGGTGGACGGCGACCTGGAGTTCATCCCGATCACCGACGACGGGCTCCTGCGCCTGGACGTGTTCGAGGTGCTGCTCCGGCTTCGCCCGAAGCTGGTGGCGTTCTCCCACGTCTCGAACATGCTGGGCACGATCAACCCCGTCCGCGAGATGGTGGAGATGGCTCATGCCGCCGGCGCGCTCGTCCTCGTGGACGGCGCCCAGGCCGTGCCGCACCTCCCGGTGGACGTCCAGGCGCTCGGCGCCGACTTCTACGTTTTCTCGGGCCACAAGATGCTAGGCCCGACCGGCTCCGGCGTGCTGTGGGGCCGCCGGGAGCTGCTCGACGCGATGCCGCCCTTCCTGGCGGGGGGTGACATGATCCGCGAGGTCAAGCTTCGCCGGACGGAGTTCAACGACGTCCCCTGGAAGTTCGAGGCCGGCACGCCGGACATCAGCGCGACGATCGGCCTGGGCGTGGCCGCGGACTACCTGCGCGATCTCGGGATGGACCGGGTGCGCGATCACGAGCACGACCTCGTCGCCTATGGGCTCGAGCTGCTGCGCCGCGAGGTCCGGGGCATCGCGATCTACGGGCCGCCCGCCGATCGGCGGGGCGGCGTGATCGCGTTCAACCTTCCGGGGATCCACCCCCACGATGTGGCCCAGATCCTGGACCGCTCCGGCGTCTGCGTGCGGGCCGGCCACCACTGCACGATGCCGCTCCACGAGCGCCTGGACCTGGCCGCGACCGCGCGCGCCAGCTTCTCCGTGTTCACCACGCGCGAGGACATCGACGCGCTCGCCGCCGGCCTCCGGGAGGTCCAGCGGGTCTTCGGCGCCTGAGCAGCGCCGGACGCGTGGCGACGGCGAACCAAGGAGCGCGGGATGGACCTCGTGCCGGCAGCGACTCGGCTCGTCATGGAGCGGCTCCAGGAGCGTGACGCGCGCGACCGGGTGGACGGGACACCCCAGTCGCAGCGCCTCCGGGCGATCACGCCGGACGTCGGTCAGTTCCTTCTGACTCTCGCGCTCGCTGTCGGCGCACGACGGATCGTCGAGGTCGGCACGTCCTCCGGTTACTCGACGCTCTGGCTGGCGCTCGCCGCGCAACGGACCGGCGGGCGGGTCACAACGTTCGAGATCGATACGGACAAGGTCGCGCTCGCGGCGCGGACCTTCGCCGACGCCGACGTTGCCGGGCTTGTCGATCTGCGCGCCGAGGACGGTGCGGTGGGCCTCGCCGCAGTCGCCGGTGCCGCCGACCTCGTCTTCATCGACGCCGAGAAGCGGGATTACGAGGCATACCTCGACCTGGCCGTGGCTGCTCTCCGGCCCGGCGGCCTGCTCATCGCCGACAACCTGACATCGCACGCGTCCGATCTGGCGGGATTCCGGGCGAGGGCGCTGGCCCACGAGCAGCTCAGCAGCGTGGTCGTCCCGATCGGCAACGGCGAGCTCGTCGGCGTGCGGCTTCCCGACTGACCCGGCCCCGTCGAGGGAGTGGGGCCGCCGCCAGCCGGCGCTTGCCCCGTTCCTGACACGTGCACCCCAGGCGGACATACCGTCACGCTCGTTCCTCTGGCTCGAGGGAGCTGCAACCGGGACACGCGTGCGCGACGCCGACGAGGACGTGGAGTAACAGGGCAACACCGGCCAGGCGACCGCCTGGGGACCGTATGACAAGTCCAGCCTGACGAACGCCCGCGTGGTGGGCACGTGGCAGGACCCGCGCGCCCACACTGATGAGTGCCCGCTTGGTGGGCACGTGGCAGGATTGACGTCCGCGCCGAGGCCGACGTCGGGCCACAGGCCGCCCAGGAGCGTGTCCATGAGAGTCCTGTTCATCGGTGGCACCGGCCTGATCAGCAGCGCGTGCACGCGCCTGGCCGTGGAACGGGGCGTGGACCTGTTCCTGCTGAACCGGGGCAGCCATCCCGACCGGGCGTACGGCGCGACGCCGCTGGTCGCCGACCTGCGGGACGAGGCGGCCGTCGAACGTGCGCTGGCCGGCCACCGGTTCGATGCCGTGGTGGACTGGATCGCGTTCACCTCCGACGACATCGAGCGCGACCTGCGGCTCTTCGGCGCCCGGGCCGACCAGTTCGTCTTCATCAGCTCCGCCAGCGCGTACCGAAAGCCGCTTGGCGACTGGCTGCTGCGCGAGGACTCGCCGCTGGCGAACCCGTTCTGGGACTACGCGCGGGACAAGATCGCCTGTGAGGAGCGCCTCATGCGGGCGTTCCGCGAGGACGGGTTCCCGGTCACGATCGTGCGCCCGTCGCTCACCTACGGCGACACGCAGGTGCCACTCGCGGTGAACAGCTGGGCGCGGCCGTACACGGCGATCGCGCGGATGCGCCGGGGGAAGCCGCTCATCGTCCCGGGCGACGGCACGTCGCTCTGGACGATCACCCACAACAGCGACTTCGCGAAGGCGTTCGTCGGTCTGCTGGGTCGCCCCCAGGCGATCGGCCAGGCCTTCAACATCATGTCCGACGAGGTCCTGACGTGGGACGAGATCTACCGGCAGGTGGCGGCCGCCGCCGGCGTCGAGGCACGGATCGTCCACATCGCGTCCGACTTCATCGCCGCCTGCCTGCCGGAGATGCAGGGCACGCTGCTGGGCGACAAGGCAGTGAGCGCGGTCTTCGACACCACCAAGATCAAGCGCTTCGTGCCCGATTTCCGCGCCACGACCCCGTTCGCGGAGGGGATCCGACGGACCCTGGCCTGGTTCGACGCGGACCCGGCGCGACAGCAGGTGGACGCCGAGGTGGATGACCGATGGGAGCGCCTGGTCGCCGCGTACGAACGGGGCCTGGCGGCCGCAGCCACGGACCTCGCGGGCGAGGGCTGAAACCCGACCGGGCCGGTCGGGATTGGGCCGGGAGCGGCCGACCGCGCTAGACTTCACGGCCCATGGACGATCTCTACCGCGACTACATCCTCGAGCACTACCGGCACCCCCACA
>JARLHH010000226.1 GCA_031292335.1 Candidatus Limnocylindrales bacterium
CGGCTACCGCCCGATCTCGACCCGGGCGATCACGATCGACGCACCGCCCGAGGAGGTCTGGCCGTGGCTCGTCCAGATGGGCTCCGGGCGGGCCGGCTTCTACACGCATGAGTGGGTCGAGCGCCTGCTGTTCATCACCTATGCGGACGGACACTCGTCGACCCGCATCCACCCGGAGTGGCAGGATCTGCATGTCGGCGACAGGGTCCCCTACTCCCGGTTCAACACGGTCGAGGTCACGATGATCGAGCGGCCACGCTGCCTGATCGCCGGTGAGTGGCTGGTTCTCGAACCGCTCGCCGGCGGTTCGCGGACGCGCCTGATCGCCCGCACCCGCGGCGGCTGGCTCGAGCCGTTGGCCCGGAAGGTCCCGGTCATCTGGCCGTTGCTCTGGCCGGTCGCGGCCCTGATCGAGCGCGGTCCCGGCGAGCTGCTCCACCACTACATGGAGAGCGGATTGCTGCTTGGCATCAAGGCCCGCGTGGAGGCGGGCCGCCCGAATCCGCAGACGTCTGTAGCCCCGGCCCGATGAGCGAGACCCACCGCACACCTTCGTCGCATCGGGAGGTGAGCTGGGCAACGCTCGGCTGGCGAGCTCGGGCCTGGCGCGTGGTGCACGCGGCCTGGTCCGTGGCGCAGCTCTGGTGCCTCGGCGACATCTGGATCTCCGCGCTGAAGCGACGGAGGAGTCGACGCCTCTGGGCGGGCGTCGCCTTCCTGTTCGTCGAGGGAGGGGCGCTTGTCGTCGGCCACGGAGACTGCCCCGTCGGGCCGATGCAGGCCGAATGGGGCGATCCGGTGCCGTTCTTCGAGCTCGTGCTGCCACCCCGTGCGGCGAAGGCCGCGGTCCCGGTGCTCGCGGTCGTCAGCGTCGCGGGAATCGTCGCGCTCGCCCTGAGACGGCCGGGGCTCGTGGCACGCGCATAGCACCCGGAGCCGCAGCGTTCAGTTGGAGCAGGGCAGCAGGCCCGCAGCGTCCTTCGCCTCGAGGATGCGCAGGGCCGCGTCGTCGACCCGGGCCGCGAAGCTCGGGTCGGCCGCCGCGCGTGCCTGGAGGGCGGCGATCATCGCCACCGTCGCCGGGGCGGTCTTCGACACGATGAGGTCGCCGCCGGCGAGCAGGAAGTCGAGCGCCCGCTGGCCGGGCGTCATCGACGCGACGGCGGCGGTCGCCCCGAGGTCGTCGGACATGACCACGCCCCGGAAGCCGAGATCTCCCCGCAGCAGCCCCCCGATGACCTGCGGCGAGAAGGCAGCCAGGTGCGCGGGATCGATCTGCGCGTAGGTGGCGAGGGCGACCATGACGAACGGGACACCGGCGCCGACCGCCGCCCGGAACGACGCGAGGTATGGGTCGCTGGCCGTGGTCACGGTGTCGACCACGCCGGCCGCAACGTCGGTGTTGCCGAC
>JARLHH010000227.1 GCA_031292335.1 Candidatus Limnocylindrales bacterium
ACGCCGGCGAAGAGCCCGATCCTGTCCCCGAAGCCCTCCTGCTTCGCCACGAAGACGGCCATGGTCTGGGCCAACGCCTCCACCTGGAGCACGCCCGGCATGACCGGCATGCCCGGGAAGTGGCCCTGGAAGAACCACTCCGTGGCGGTGACGGCCTTGCGGCCGACGATCCGGCGCGCCTCGGCGTCGTACTCGTCGATCCGGTCCACCAGGAGGAACGGCCAGCGGTGCGGGATCAGCTCCTGGATCTCGCGAGTCGTGTGGATTGCTTCGGTCACGTGGCGCTCCGGTGCAGGGGTTCAGTGTCGCCCGGCGAGGACGCGTCGAGCGGGCGGATGGATGCAGGCGTGCACGGGTCGGCTCAGCTCCTCGGGGCCAGGAACGCCGCGGTCCCGATCCGGTCGATGAGATTCGTGGTGACGCGTCCCTCGACGAACGCCTCGTTCTCCAGGATGGCGCGGTGGAACGCGCGGTTCGTCGTGATCCCGTCGACGACCAGCTCGTCCAGGGCGGCCTTGGATCGCGCGATCGCGGCCGGCCGATCCGGGCCCCAGACGACGAGCTTGCCGAGCAGCGAGTCGTAGAACGGGGGCACGTCGTAGCCGGCGTAGAGGTGCGAATCGAAGCGGACGCCCGGGCCGCCGGGCGCATAGAACCGCTCCACCAGCCCAGCCTGCGGCCGGAACTCGTGGGCGGCATCCTCGGCGTTGATGCGGAACTCGAACGCGTGGCCGCGGATCTCCACGTCCTCCTGGCCGAAGCCGAGCGGCTCGCCTGCCGCGATCCGGATCTGGGTGGCGACCATGTCGATCCCGGTCAGCATCTCCGTCACCGGGTGCTCCACCTGGATCCGGCAGTTGATCTCGATGAAGTAGAAGCCGCCCTCCCGGTCGACCAGGAACTCCAGCGTTCCGATGTTCTCGTATCCGGCTGCCACGACCGCGGCGATGGCCCGCTCGCACAGCTCGGCGCGCGAGGCGGGCGGCAGCGCCGGCGTGGGGGCCTCCTCCACGATCTTCTGGTGGCGCCGCTGGACCGAGCAGTCGCGCTCGCCCAGGTGGACGCCGCGCCCGTAGCGGTCGACCACCACCTGGACCTCCACGTGGCGGTTGTCCTCCAGCCACTTCTCCAGGTAGAGCGAGTCGTCGCCGAAGGCGGCCCGCGCCTCGGAGCGGCAGACGCGGAGGGATGCCTCCAGCTCGCGCGGCGTGCGCACCATGCGCATCCCCTTGCCGCCTCCACCCGCCGAGGGCTTGATCAGGACCGGGTAGCCGATCCGGGCCGCCTCGTCGAGCGCGTGCGCCTCGTCGCGGAGCATCCCCTCCGATCCCGGGATGGTCGGGAGGCCGTGGCGGGCCATCAGGCTGCGCGTTGCCTCCTTGGAGGCGAACCGGTCCAGGACCTCCGCGGACGGCCCGATGAAGGTCAGCCCGTGCGCCGCGACTGCCTCCGCGAAACCGCCGTCCTCGGAGAGGAAGCCGTAGCCCGGGTGGATCGCCTCGCAGCCGGTCACGATCGCGGCCGAGATGATCGCCGACGGCGAGAGGTAGCTCCGCTTCGCGTCGGCCGGGCCGATGCAGATCGCCTCGTCGGCGAGCTGGGCGGCGAGCGAGTCGCGGTCCGCCTCGCTGTAGGCGACGACGGCCCCGATGCCGAGCGTCCGGCAGGCGCGCAGGATCCGGACGGCGATCTCGCCGCGGTTGGCGATCAGGACGCGTTCGAACATCAGGCGGCTCCCGCCGCCGGCGCGCCGGGCTCGTGGGGCGCGTCGGACTGACCGGGCGGGACGCCATCGCCCGGGGCGTCGACCTCGGGCGCGGCCGTCGGGAGTGCGTCGCCATCGAACGCGGCCGTCCCGGCGCCGCGCGGCCGCGGCTCGCCGATCTGCTCGAGGATGATGACGGCCTGGCCGTACTCGACCGGCTCGCCGGGGGCGACGAGCGTCGCGCCGATCAGGCCATCGCCGGGGGCAACCAGGTCCTGCCCGATTCCGAGCACGTCCACCGACCCGATCCGGTCGCCGGC
>JARLHH010000033.1 GCA_031292335.1 Candidatus Limnocylindrales bacterium
CCTCGACGGCAAGCCGAGGCTGGCCATCCTGTTCGCCACGACCCAGTACGACACGGAGAGCCTCGTCGCGGGCGTCTGCGGGCTGCTTGGTGACGTTCCTCTGTGGGGTGGATCGTCGTCCACCGGCGTATTCCAGGACGCTGGCTGGATCACGAGTGAGGCCGGCGCCGCAAGCCTGATGCTGCTCGCCGATCGGCCGGCCGGCGTGGGCGTGGCTGCCGTTGGTGACGGCGACGGCTTCGCGGCCGGCAGGACGGCAGCAGCGGAAGCGCTCAAGCAGCTTGGCGGCGACGCCACTGCACTGCTCACTCTCGCCTTCATGGGGCCGGAGGAGGAGATCCTCCGGGGGATCGCTGCTGTCGCCCCGGGCGTGCCGGTCGTGGGCGGCTCAGCCTCGGACCACTCTCCGGACGGGAAGTTCCAGCAGTTCGCGAATGGCCACTCCTACAAGAACCACTTCGCGATCGCGGCCATCGGGGGTCCGGTCGGCTACGCATTCACGAATGGGTACCGCCTGACAGGCAAGAAGGCCACGGTCACGAAGGCCACCGGGCGCACCCTGTTCGAGCTCGACGGCCGGCGGGCCATGGACGTCTACACGGAGTGGGTCGCGAGAGCCGAATCCGAGATCGGCGGCGGGGCGCTCGTGTCGTTCAGCGTGCAGTACCCGCTGCTCTTCCACAAGGACGGGATCACGTACTCCGCGCACCCGGTCAACAGCAACCCGGACGGCTCCATGGACTTCGGAGCGGCGATGAGCCCCGGCATGATCCTCGAGTTGGGCGAGGCTTCCGTCAATGGGCTCATCGCCGAGGCGGGCAACGCTGTCCACAAGGCGGCCCTCGGCGTGGGACAGCCGAAGGGCATTTTGCTCGCCCATTGCGGTGGACGCGCCATCGCGCTCGGTGACCGGATCAAGGAGATCCCCGCCGAGCTCGAGCACACCGTCGGCCACCTGCCACTGATCGGCTATCTCGCGTTCGGCGAGCAGGGCTGCTCGGTGGTCGGGATTCCCACCCATGCCGATCTGAGCCTGTCTGCGCTCGTGCTCGGCTGAGCGTCCTTTCCTGTGCTGGGGCGGGCGGGCGCGGAGCCGACCAGGGGCCGATACGGCCTCGCGCCCGCCGCTCCAGGTCCAGATCGTCCGCACCCCTAGATGCGGCCGGCAACTCGGAGGATCACGATGGCTGTCGCAACGCGCCGTTACCAGAACTACGTGAACGGGCGGTTCGCGGACCCGCACGGGGGCAAGACGCTCACGGTCGAGAATCCGGCCACCGGGCAGGTCGTGTCCGAGGTCCCGGACTCCTCGGCCGAGGACGCCCGAGAGGCGATCGAGCTCGCTGACAAGGCCCAGCGCTCCTGGGAGAAGCGGGCGCCGATCGAGCGGGCCGGGTACCTCCACCGCATCGCGGCGGGGATCCGCAAGGATTCCGAGCACCTCGCCCGCGTGCTGTCCGAGGAGCAGGGCAAGCCGCTCGACCAGGCCCGGGGCGAGGTCAACGGGACGGCCGACTACTTCGACTACACGGCTGAGTGGGCCCGCCGGGTCGAGGGCGAGGTCATTCCGAGCGACCGGCCCAACGAGATGGAGCTGCTGCTGCGGCAGCCCATCGGCGTCATCGGCGGGATCGTGCCCTGGAACTTCCCCCTGTACGTGCTCGCGCGGAAAGTAGCGCCGGCGCTCCTGACCGGCAACGCGATCGTCGTCAAGCCGAGCGAGATCACGCCGAACAGCACACTCGAGCTCGGCCGCATCTTCGACGAGGCGGAAGTACCCGCTGGCGTGGTCAATCTCGTCTGCGGCTACGGACCCGTCGTCGGCGAGGAGCTTGCCTCGAACTCGCTCATCGGCATGGTGAGCGTCACGGGCAGCATCAGGACGGGCTCCCGGGTGATGGAGCTCGCCGCCCAGAACATCACGAAGGTGAGCTTGGAGCTCGGCGGCAGTGCTCCGGTCATCATCATGCCGGACGCAGACCTGGATCTCGCGGTCAGGTCCATCAAGGCATGTCGCCTCCTCAACACCGGCCAGGTGTGCGGCGCTGCCGACCGGACGTACGTGGACCGGCACGTCGCCGCCGAGTTCACCGATAAGCTGGCCATCGCCATGGGCGAGGCGACGTACGGGAACTCGCTCGTCGACGAGGGCCGCGACCTCGGTCCTCTCGTGAGCGCTCGCCAGCTCGAAGCGGTCAGCGGACGCGTCGAGCGGGCCGTCGCGGACGGCGGCCAGATCGTCGTCGGTGGCAAGCGGGCGACAGATCGGCCCGAGGGCAACTTCTACCCCGCGACCGTCATCGCCAACTGTCGGCAGGACATGGCGATCGTCCGCGAGGAGATCTTCGGGCCCGTGATGCCCGTGGTCTCGTTCCACGACCTCGACGAAGCGATCGCCTGGGCGAACGACTCGATCTACGGCCTCGCCTCGTCCATCTTCACCAAGGACGTCAACGTCGTCATGCGGGCCTGCAACGAGCTCCGGTTCGGGGAGACGTACGTCAACCGCGAGAACATGGAGAACATGCAGGGGTTCCACGCCGGCTGGCGCAAGTCGGGGATCGGAGGCGCCGACGGCAAGCACGGGGTGCTCGAGTACACCCGGACCCACGTCGTCTACCTGCAGTACGACATGACGGCCGGCCGGCAGTAAGCCACGTGGCCCCCGGCGGCCAGAGCTGCCTGGGGCCACGTTTCACCACGACGGGGCCACTGTGGGTGACGAGCGCACCCTGTTGGCGGGGCGCCCGGTATCACACGGGTAAGGGCGCCCCGCGCGAGCGGCCCAAGATGGGTTCGCCGACGGCCGGATTGAACGAAACGTCCCTGCCCGGCCCTCATAGGGTGTGATGCGTCGTTCCGTCCGGGGGGCACGGAGGGCGGGCCGTTGGCGCGGAGATGAGAGCGAGGAATCGTGCAGGTCCCGGTTGTGGAGCGCGCCCAGCGGGGTGATCCCGATGCGTTCGAAGTCCTCGTGCGGGACGTCGGCGGCCGGTTGGTAGGGCTGGCGTTCCGGATCCTGCGTGACCACTCGGCCGCCGAGGATGCCGTCCAGCAGACACTCGTGACGGCCTGGCGCGAGCTGCCCGGCCTGCGCGACCCGGAGCGCTTCGAAGCCTGGCTCCACCGGATCCTCGTCCGCGCCTGCGCCGCCGAAGCCCGGCGAAACGGACGAATGCGTGCCGGCGTTCGTGACGTCTCGCCGGATGTTCGCTTCGACTCGAACGCGTTCGGGCGGGTCGCCGATCGTGACGAGCTGGAGCGGGGGTTTCGTCGCCTGACTCCGGACCAGCGGACGGTCGTCGTCCTGCGCTACTGGGGCGACCTGCGGCAGGAGGAGATCGCGGAGACCATGGGCATCCCGCTCGGAACCGTGAAGTCCCGCCTCCACCACGCGACCGCGGCCCTGCGCGCAGCGCTCGAGGCCGAGGCTCGCCCGCTCGCGGCCGAGGAGGGACTGGCATGACAACCCCGAAGCGCCCGGGCATCACGAACCGGGAGCTCGACGCGACGCTGCGCGCCTGGCTGAGGCCGGGTCCGGCGTCCCTCTCCGAGCCCGCCACCCAGCGTGTCCTCGCGTCGGTCCGCGCCACTCGACAGGTGCCGGCCTGGCGGGCCGGCCCATGGATGGCCCGCAGCCTCCAGGCACTCCGGTTCGCCGGCGCGGCCACGGTCGTGCTCGTCACGGTGATCGTCCTGGCCCTGGGTGCGCGAGGGTCCGGTCGGCCGGTCGGCGTCGGCGGACCAGCCTCGGTTGCAACGACGACTCCGCCGGCCGCGACCACGACGCCGATCCCGAGCCCGAGCCCCACGCCGCGCGCCACCCCGATCGTCTCCGGGGACACGCTCGACGGGATCGTCGCGGCGACCGGCGCCACCTACACGGTGCGCTTCCCGCAGCTCGGTGGCCTCGCCGACCCCGCTGCGGCTGCCACGATCAACACGTTTCTCCGCGGCCAGGCCGAGGCGGCGGTGCGCGACTTCACCGCGGGGATCGGCAAGGACCCGCAGGCCGGCCCGGACCAGCCGGCGACGCTCCAGGTCGACTACAGCGTCGCGTCCGACTCCCCGGACCTGGTCAGCCTGCGGGTGAACTCCTACACCTATGCCTCGGGCGCCGCCCATGGCAGCGATGTGCTCACGACCTTCACCTTCGACCCTTCGTCGGGACGGCAGCTCGCGCTTGCCGACCTGTTCCGTCCGGGCGTCGCGTACCTGGATTCACTCGCGGCCGAGGCCAGGGCGCAGCTGAAGGTGACGATGGCGAGCTGGATCACCGACACCTTCACCACGCAGTGGCTCGCCACGGGCACCGCACCGACCGCCGACAACTACGCCGCGTGGGCGATCACGCCCGGCGGCCTCGAGATCACGTTCGGGCAGTACCAGGTGGCCGCCTATGCGGCGGGAATGCCCGTCGTCACGATCCCCGTCGCTCACCTCGCGGCGCTCATCGACCCGAACGGCCCGCTGGCGACGCTCGCGGCCAACCCGCTGCCCTCGGTCACGGTCACACTCGGGCTCTACTCCGGACGGCCGGATCCGTCCTGGACCCTGACCGACGTGCAGGTGGCGGCGCTCGTCGGCCAGCTCGCCGGGCTACCGGCGGCAGTCGGCTCCGCCCCGCAGGGCGGCCTCGGGTACCACGGGTTCTCGATCGTCGTCCAGCGGCCTGGCGAGCCTGATCAGACCTTCCTGGTGTACCGGGGAGCCGTGACGAGCGCCGGGGATGCGCCGGGAACGTACCGGGCCGATCCGCAGCGGACCGTCGAGAGCGCCCTGCTGGAAACCGGTCGCTCGCACCTGACGGCGACCGAGATCACCGCCGTGGAGACCGACCTGACGCGGCAGTAGGTCTCATTCGTGGCGACTCATGCCACGGGCGCGCCCGGGGTGGTTCGGACGCGAGCGCCTGCCAGGCGCGGGTCGTCGAGCAGCTGGCGGAACGCAGCCCGAGTCGCGTCCATCAATCGACTGCAGCGTCTCGGGCCGACGCGTTGCCCGGAGCACGAGCGCCCGCCCCCGCCCAGACCTCGGCCGCCTGCGGGTGTCCGAAGAGGTAGCCCTGTCCGAACTCGACGCTGAGTGCCCTGAGCGTGCGGGCCTCGTCCGCCGTCTCGACGCCCTCGGCGATGAGCCGGCAGCCCGCCGTGCGTGAGAAGTGGCGCATGCCGACCACCATCGCCTGGCGCCCCAGGTTGGCGTTGACCCGACGCACGAGGCTGATGTCGAGCTTCACGAAGTCCGGGCGCAGGTCGATGATGTGGCCGAAGTTGGCGACGCCGGCCCCCGCGTCGTCGACCGCGAGACGCAGGTCGCGTCCGAGCAGGCGGATCGCCCGGCGCACGGCTTCGTAGTCCTCGATGACTTCGTGCTCGGTGATCTCGAGCACGATGGGCCGGTCGGCCGCCCACAGAATCCTGCGCAATCGCTCGGGATCGGCGAGCAGGCGCGGCGAGACGTTGAGATCGAGCCAGAGCCCCGGCGCAAGCTGCCGGGCGGCCTCGATGGCGGCGGCCAGGGTTGCGAGCTCCAGCTCCGGTCCCAGGCCCACCGTCCAGGCCTCGGCAAAGCAGAGGTCGGGCCGCTGGCCGGAGTCGAAGCGAGTCAGCGCCTCGTAGCCCATGGCTTCACCCGTCGCGAGATCGACGATGGGCTGGAACACGGGGCGGAACGCGTGCGTGGCGATGAGGTTGGCGAGCGCGGTTCGCACCTCGTCAGCCTTCCGACGGGCGTGCAGGCGCTCGGCCAGCAGCGCGCTCGCCGTGGTGCCGAGGTCGAGGGCAATCGGACCCCTGTCAAGGAGGACGTGAGCCAGGCGCGCGTCGGCGGTGACGACGGAGACGACCCCGTCGACCTGGTCGCCGTAGGTGATCGGCCAGACCGCCGCCGCCCGGGCTCCGAGTCGGGTGAGTGCGCGGCCCCAGGTCCCGTCCTCTTCACCCGGGATCCAGGCCTCTGCCCACGGGCCACCCGGTGCGCGCTCGTGCACCTGTCTCGCCCGGAGGGCGGGGCGTCCCTGCACGTCCGGGAACCCCGGCGGCGCATGGAAGGCGAGGGCGTCGATCGAGTCTCCCTGACCGAAGGCGAAGACGGTCACGAAGTCGAATCCCGGCAGAGCGCCGAGGCCATCGCACATGGCCTGTGCCGTGCCCTCGAGAGGCATGCCCGAGGGCATGGCGTGCAGCGCTGCGTCCAGCGCCGATCGAACGTTCGCGGCAAGGCCGAGGTCGACCTCCATCTCGCGCTCGTGCGTCCGGTCGCGTCCGATCTCCACGAAGCCGAGAAGCGCGCCGCCGGCATCCCGGATGGGCGAAAGCGAGATCTCGTCCTCGAACAGGCTTCCGTCCCGACGACGATCGCTGAGCATTCCGCTCCACGGCTCGCCGCGGCGGATCGCGTCGTCGACCGCCACGTAGGCCTCGTGCGGCAGGTCGTCGCTCCGAAGCACACTCGCGACCGTCCGGCCGAGAAGCTCGGCGACGGGATAGCCGGTCAGGCGCTCGAAGGCAGGGTTCGCGTACTCGACGACGCCGCCCGGGTCGGTCAGGATGACGAGATCGGTCGCATTCTCGACGGCAGTCGCGAGGCGCGCGCGCTCGAGCTCGGCGCGCTTGCGCGCGGTGATGTCAATGACAAAGGCGACCGTCGCGGGGCCATCCGCGAACGCGGCCCGCGTCAGGTACATGAGAATCGGGAACCTGGTCCCGTCCCTCCGCAGGCATTCGGCTTCGTACGCGCTCGGAGCTGCGAGGCCTTCCGCACGACGTCGGATGTTCGCGGCGATGGCGGCGCGCCACTCCGGGGCAAAGAGCTCGAGGGGGCCGACTCTCCTGAGCGCCTCCAGGCTCGCGAAGCCGAACATGTCCAGGTAGGTCGGGTTGGCGTACGTGATGTCCGCGCCACGCGTGATGTTGATCGCGACAGGCGCGGACTCGAACAGCAACCTGTAGCGGTTCTCGCTCTCCCGGACCGCCTGCTCGGCACTCCGCAACGCGGTGACGTCACGGGCGACGACCACGTAGCTCTCGACCGAGCCGTCCGCCGCCAGGCGCGGGGTGACCCTGACCTGGAGACGGCCGACCGTCCCGTCGGCCAGACGCCCGTCTGCCTCGCCCAGCCACGGCCGCCCCGTCCCGGCAACCTCGGCGAGGGTCGCGATCGTCGGGGCATCCAGGACGGTCGCCGCAACCTCGAGCACTCCCTGCCCCACGAGCTCTGCATGTGCCAGGCCCAGGTTCGCCGCGAAGGTCGCGTTCGTGTAGGCGATCCGCAGCTGCCCGTCCGCGACGAGGATGCCGTCGGGCGACTCCTCGATGATCACGGCCAGGCGCTCGCGCTCCCGACGAACACGCTCGACCTCGGTGACATCGCGCACGGAAAGCACGAACCCATCACCCAGCCTGGCGGCGCGCAGGTCAAGCACCTGGTCGAGCGGTCCGCCGGCCGCGGCGGGGTCGACGTAGCGGAAGGCTCCCGAGTCGAACGGAACGCCCGTCTCGACCACGTTCACGAAGGCATCGAAGAGCCCGTTTGCGCGATGCGCGGGGAACAGCTCAAGCAGCGTGTGCCCGGTCTGGCCACCGGGCGGCACGCCGGAGATGCGGCCGATGGCCGGGTTCGCGTAGTCGATCCGGAAATCCACGATGCGTCCGCGGGCATCCCGGACGGCCGACTGGCCGGCGACACCGTCCAGCATCGTGTCCATCGCGGTCCGAAGCCGCGCGTCGGATGCGACGGGTGCTCCAGCGTCGGCGGCCGCCTTCGCGTCCGTCACTTCGCTTTGGACGGCGCCAGGCCCACCCGGGGATCGATCGGAGTATCCCGGTCCGCGCTTCCCACCCATGTGCCACTTCCGGACTTGCTCGCGATGACCGCCCGATCCGCAGCGATGTCGCGACAGCGCTACGCGGTGATCCTGACCCTGCATGTCGGCTCGCCGCCTGTCAAGCCCCGACTGGCCGCCGACAAGAGGTGATGTGCCAGAGGACAGGGGCGCATGGAACTGGGGCAAGGGGACCCGTGGAGCCGCTTGCTCGCTGTGAGGTCAAGTCCGACGGCCACTGCCGTCGGCATTTTCGGCCGTGGATCGGAGCGCCGGTCGCGGGCGCCGGGTACATTCACGCCGCGCAGCAGTCCCTCGTCGGGGGCTGAAATCGAGGGTACACGCGATCACGGCGGTCGATGCGTAGCCGGTGCCCGATGTCGCTGGCCTCCCGAGACACAAGGAGCGGGTCATGTCATATGTCGTCGACTTCACCACTGTCTCGACCGTCGGCCTGGAGTCGTCGCCGGTGGCGCCCGCGCTCGCCGGTCTTCGCGCGAACGAGGCCCGCTATTTCAAGA
>JARLHH010000228.1 GCA_031292335.1 Candidatus Limnocylindrales bacterium
CGGCCGGGGCGCGACGGGTGACGCAGGCCCAGCCGGCCGGGTCGTCGGGGACCGTGTCGGGCGCCGACACGAGGATGGCTCCGCCGGCTGAGCGGATCGCCCCCCGCGCGTCGGGGCGGACAGGGCCGTCGGCTGCCCCGAGCCGCCGGTCGACAACGAGCCGCAGGGTCGGGCGCCCGGCCAGCACGGCCCGCGCCTCGGCGTCGAACCCGGGCGCGACGACAATCTCCAGGAAGATCCCGGCCAGCCGGCCGGCCACCTCACGGTTCACCTCCCCGGTTAGCCCCACGACGCCCCCGAACGCGCTGACCGGGTCGCCGGCCAGAGCGTCGTCCCAGGCTGCGGCCAGGCTGCCCCGCTCGGCGGCGCCGCACGGGTTCGTGTGCTTGACGATGACGCAGGCCGGCCCGCGAAGCGAGCGCGCGAGCGCCGACGCGGCCGCCGCGTCGAGGATGTTCGTGTAGCTGAGCGCCTTTCCCTGGAGCGGGGGCTCCCCCGCCGCGAACGGCCCTTCCGCCTCGGTCGAGCCGGGTCGCCGGTAGCGGGCCGCCGGCTGATGGGGGTTTTCGCCGTAGCGCAGCGCATCCACCTTCTCGAGACCGATCGTGAGCGTCGGCGGGTACGGATCCGGGCTCCCCGGAAGGCCCGGCTCGTCCGGCGGCGCAATCCCGGCCCGGTCGAGCTCGGCCGGCAGGGCCTCGGCGATCCGCGCGTCGTACGCGGCGGTGTGCCGGAATGCCTCCACCGCGAGCGCCGCCCGGAGATCGGCCGGGACGCTTCCCTGGGCGTCCAGGGCACCGAGGATCGCTGCATACCGGGCGGGCGACGTCACGATCGCGACGTTCCGCATGTTCTTGGCAGCCGCGCGGACCAGCGCCGGGCCACCGATGTCGATCTCCTCGAGGAGGCCGTCGAGGTCGAGCTCACCCCGCGCGGCCCGCTCGGCGGCCGCGCCGAACGGGTAGAGGTTCACGACGACGAGATCGAACGGCTCGATCGCCAGGTCGGCCAGCTGGGCGCGGTGATCCGGGTTCCGCCGGTCGGCGAGGATGCCCGCATGGATCCTCGGGTGGAGCGTCTTCACCCGCCCGCCGAGCATCTCCGCGAACCCGGTGATCGCGGCGACCTCCGTGACCGGCAGCCCGGCCTCCCGGAGCGCCCGGGCGGTCCCCCCGGAGCTCACGAGCTCGTACCCGTGCCGGACGAGCCCCGCGCCGAGCTCCGTGATGCCAGCCTTGTCGGTGACCGAGAGGAGCGCGCGACGCGGCGCGGGTACCTCCTGCCGGGCTGCGGCCGGATCGGTCATGACCGGCGGACCCGCGACATGGAGCCGGCCAACGAGCAGCGGGCGACCGCGCGCGAGAGCAACCCGGTGCGCGACGCTCCCCGCATCGCTCAGGCCTCGACGCCGAGCGCGCGCGGGAGCCCGTGCTCCCAGGCGTGGCGCAGGTCGACCAGCATGACCTCGAGCGCGTCCGCGATGCCGGCCCCACGACCCTCGGCGGCCCCCGTCGCGCCCTCGCCGACCAGCTCCACGAACAGTCGCGTCCCGCCGACGGTCCCGAGCTCCGCGAGCGGAACGCCGCGCCGGTCGGCGAGCGAACGCACCGCAGCCACGTCCCCCGCCCGGACGGTGAGCACGACGCGCGACGGGCTCTCGCCGAAGAGCGCGACGGCGGGCTCGCTCGCCACGGCAACCCGGAAGCGACCGCCCATGGCGCCCCGGATCGCCATCTCGCCGAGCGCGACCGCCAGCCCGCCACCCCCCACGCCCCGGGCGGCCGTGACGAGACGCGCGGCGATCGCGTCGCGGATGAACGCCTGGACGGCGCGCTCGGCGACCAGGTCCAGCGCCGGCGGCTCGTCGTCGGCGGCCAGCCCCGCGAGCCGCGCATACGCGCTTCCCGCGAGCCCCGGTCCCGCGGAACCGGCGAGCAGCGCGACATCGCCCACCTCGTCGAACGCGCCTTCGACGAGCGACGCCGCGTCGTCGGTGAGGCCGAGCACGGCGATCTCCGGCACCGCCGCCACCACGGGCCCGGATCCGTCATCGACGGCGGACACGGTGCCGCCAACAACCGGAAGCGCCAGCGCCCGGCATGCATCGCCCAACCCGCGCACGGCCTCTCCGAGCTGCCAGAACGCCTCCGGTCGGGTCGGATCGCCGAACGCGAGGCAGTGCGTCACGGCCAGCGGCCGGGCACCCGTGGCGGAGATGCTTCGGGCGGCCTCTGCCACCGAGAGTGCGGCGCCGAGGAGTGGATCGGTTGCGCTCACCGTGGCGTTGCAGCCCACCGCCACGACGAGCGCCCGCCTGGCTCCCGCGATGCGGAGGACCGTCGCCCCACGGTCCGCGTCGACGACGGTGAGACCCCGGCCGGTCCGGTCCTCCGGCGAGCAAACCCACGCCCGGGACGCCAGGTTCAGGCTGCCGAGCAACCCGAGCAGGACGGCGCCCGGATCCATCCCGCGCTCAGGCAGATGCTCGCCGGCCGGCTCCGGGAGCCCCGGCGCGGGCGCCATCCGGCGGCGCGGGGGCGGGACGGCCAGGCGCTCGACCACGACCGC
>JARLHH010000229.1 GCA_031292335.1 Candidatus Limnocylindrales bacterium
GTTCGACCTCGCGATCAGCGAGTACGGCGCCGCGATCTGGTGCGACCCGTATCGCTGGATCCCGGAGGCCGCCCGTCTCCTGCGGCCGGGAGGCCGGCTGATCTTCCTGGGCGGCTCGCCGCTCCTGATGCTCTGCTCACCCGATTCGGACGACGAGCCCGCGGGCGACCGGCTCCTCCGGCCGCACTTCGGGGGGCTGGGCCGCCTCGCCTGGCCGGACGGATCCTCGGTCGAGTTCTACCTGGGCCACGGGGACATGATCCGGCTCCTGCGGGCCAGCGGCTTCGAGGTGGAGAACCTCGTGGAGCTGCGGGCGCCGGAGGGCGCAACCACCCGCTTCCCCTACGTCACCCCTGGGTGGGCCCGGCAGTGGCCGTCCGAGGAAGTCTGGATCGCCCGCCGCCGGGGATGAGCACCTCGAGCTGAGCAGGGCCAGGCTGACCACGGCCGCCTCGCTCCTCGCCTACCATCGGAGCTGCGCACCCCGCGGGCCCGCACCCGCCGCACCGGAGCACTGCCATGTCCGCCTTCTCTGCCGCCCGGATGACCGTCCGCGGCGTCGGCCTCGTCATGCTGGTCCTGGGGCTCGTCATCTGGACGGGCAACGCCGATGGGCTCGTGCCGATCCACATGCTGCTCGGGATCGTCCTGGTCCTGGCGCTGTGGGCGGTGGCGGCGCTCGCCGTCCAGGCCGGCACCCGGCCGGCGCTCCCCGGCATCGCCATCGCCTGGGGCGTCCTCACGGTCGCGTTCGGCCTGGCGCAGGCCCAGATCCTGCCCGACGCCAGCGAGCATCTCGTGGTCGAGGTGGCCCACCTCTTCGTCGGGCTGGTGGCCATCGGGCTGGCCGAGGCGGTCGGCGCGATCACCACCCAGAGCGGAGCGGCCGCCGGGCGCTGATCTGCCGGGCGCAGATCGAACCGGCTCTGCCGCCGAAAGCTCGCTCGATGGCTATTCGCCGATCACCGCCCAGAGCAGCCCCATCATGATGAAGAAGCCGGCGAACATCGAGATCAGCGCCAGCGCGCCGTAGGGCGAGTTCGCGGTGTTCGGGAAGGACGGGATCAGCAGCCCGGAGACCGCGACCCAGGCGACGAACAGCAGGCCGAAGAAGACCTTCGCGTTCGGCCCGGTGATCGCGCGGACCCAGCCGATCGAGCCGGTCTGGCGCTCGGGCGACATCGCCGCCCGCAGGAACGTGCCCACGAACAGGCCGGCGACCACGATCGCGATGCCGAACTGGAGCGGGTACTGGATCGCGGTGACGAAGAGCTGCACCGGGACGCCTCCGCGGGGAGAGCGGGCGGGTTGAACGGGCGGAGGATACCAGAGCCGCCCGCAGGAACGCGAGCGACGACATGCCGTCGCCGGGCCGGCCGACCGGTCCGGGTGCATGATGGAGCTTCACCTCGCCCCTCGACCCGGGACGTGTCACCCGCGGCCGCCGACCTGGAGACCCACCAGCATGAAGTCGATCCAGCTTGCCTGGCGCCCCGGGACCGCCCGCTTCGAGGCGGCCGGCCACAGCGGCTCGCGCATCGCGTTCGAGGCGCCCGGCGAGCCCGGTACGGTCCCGCTCGACGAGGGCCCGCACGGGAAGGCCGCCGGCCCCAGCCCCGCGGAGCTGCTGCTGGTCGCCGGCGCCGGCTGCGCCGCCTGGGACCTGGTCGAGATCCTGCGCAAGCAGCGCCAGGATGTGTCCGCGATCGACGTCGCCGTGGACGGCGAGCAGCAACCCGACGCACCGTGGACCTTCCGGCGCGTTGAGCTGCGCTTCACGGTCCGCGGCCGGGGCCTGGACCGGCGGCAGGTGGAACGGGCAGTGGAGCTTTCCGTGGAGCGGACCTGCTCCGTGCTCTCAACGATCCGGGAAGCCGCGACGGTCGCCTACGTCACGCTGGTCGAGGAGGAGCCGCCGGCCCACGACGCCTGACCCGTGCCGAGGGCCAGGCGCTCAGGCCACGTCGCGGGCGCGGTTCGCACGGCGCTGGACGATGACCAGCGCAATCCAGCCGAAGACGATCGTGGCGCCATATGCGACGCACCAGGCGCAGATGGCGTGGATGACGAACAGCTCCAGGTAGCGCAGGTAGAGCACGACGACGACCCCGGCCAGCCCCTGCGCGTACCCCACCAGCAGGAGCCGCCCGTCGCCCGTGCGCCACCATGCCGCGATCAGGCCCAGCAGCAGCCCGGAGTAGGGAGGCCCGAAGTAGGCGACCGGGATCCCGAACCAGTGGCTGTACTGGCTCTGCGCGACCGTCTCACAGCCGCCGCCCGGCAGGCAGGCAGGCACGGTCCCGGCGAGCTCGTTGGCGCTCAGGTAGAGCGCGATCGCGAGCCCCACCAGCGCGAAGCCTCCGAGGACGAGGGCCGGGCGACCGCGAGCCATCGAATCGACGTCAGGGCGCGGCGGAGGTCGCGGGCGATGCCGAGGCCGCGGGCGATGCCGAGGCCGCGGGCGCGCTGGGCGCCGGCGTCCAACCGGCCGGGATCAACGCGTCGATCGCCGGGCCGAGCGTCGTCATCGGCAATGAGCCTCCCTGCTGGAGCTTTCCGTCCAGGGCGACCGTCGGCGTCTGGTGGACGCCCGCTGCCTGGCCCTGGGCAGTCTCCGCGTTCACCTCCGCGACCATCGCGGCCGCCCCGTTCGCCATGCAGGCGTCGTACGCGGTCCGATCCGCGCCCACCGCGTCGGCGACCGAGGCGAGGAACGCGGTGGAGAACTTGCCCGAGTTCTCGCCCGTGGTGCTCTGGTTCTCGAACAGGTAGTCGTGGAACGGCCAGAACTTGTCGCCGACGCAGCGCGCGGCGGCGGCGGCCTGGTGCGACTCGCCGTTCGCCGCGCCGCTGTCGATGAACGCGAAGTCGTGGTAGGTCAGGTACACCTTGCCGGTCGCCACGTACTGGCTGACCAGCTGCGGCTCGACGTTGAGCGCGAAGTCGTCGCAGGCAGGGCACTGGAAGTCTGACCAGACGTCCATCTTCACCGGGGCGCTGGGATTGCCGAGCGATCGCGGGTTGGCCGGGTCGACCAGGCTGACCGGCGTCGGCTGGAGCGGCAGGAGGAGGTTGCCGACGGCAGTCGGCTTCGGGTTGAGGACGCCCGACGCCAGGATCACCACGAGCAGCCCGACGACCAGGGCACCGGCGGTGATCAGGGCCATCGGCGACTGCCAGGCCGGCCGGCTGGGGGCTGTCGTGCGGGCCGCGGCAAGGCGCTGGTCGCGCCGAGCGGCTTCACGGCGCTGCTGCCGCGTGGCGGGAGTGCTGGATGAGGCTTTCGCCTTCGGGGTCGGTGGCGTCTTCGGCCGGCGCCCGCCCGGCGACGCGGAATTCGTGGACATGGGGACTCTCAGTGGCAAGGTTTGGATTGACGTTCGTGGACGCCGGCGCAGCGTACCCCGTCTCGCGGGTGGCTGTCTTCCTCGCGTCCTCCCGGGAGCGCCAGCCGGCGTAGTGCCGCCGCCGGGCGGCGTAGACGGCGCCGCGCTCGCAGAGCTGATCGAGGCACGTGACGGCGCGTTCTCCGCGGCAGACCTGGTGGCCGAGTGTCGTGTTCGACGACGGCTAGTACCCGGTGATGAACTCGCCGCCGTCGACGTTGATCACGTTGCCGTTGATCCAGTCGGAGTCCGTGGAGGCCAGGGTCACCAGCGCGTTCGCGACGTCCTCCACCGTGGTCAGCCGCCCGTGCGGGTTGCGCGCCATCGTCAGCTCCACCATCCGGGCGGCCTCCGGAATCTTGCGGAGCGCGGGCGTATCGGTGACACCGGCCCGGATCGCGTTGACCGCCACCCCCGACTCGAGGCGGGCGAACTCCATCGCGAGCTGGCGGCAGTAGCTCTCCAGCGCCGCCTTCGCGGCCGACACGGCCCCGTAGGAGGGGATCATGCGGGCCGATCCCTCCGAGGTCATCGCGAAGACCTTGGAGCCCGCCTCGAGGAAGCCGCCCAGCCACAGGTCCTGGACCCAGTAGACGAGCGAGTTCGCCATCACGTCCAGGGTCATCGCGAGCTGCTTCCGGCTGATCCGGCCCTTCGGGTCGTCGGCCAGGAACGGCAGCAGCGACCCGAACGCCAGGGAGTGCATGACGACCCGCAGGTGCGGCCGCCGGCCTTCGGCGATCGAGCGATCGAAACGAGCCCGCAGCAGCTCCAGCGCCTCGGCCCGCTTCTCGTCGTCGGCGGCGTTCATGTTGATGAACAGCGCCTCGGAGCCCGCGGCGACGATCGCGGCCTTGACCTCTTCCACGTGCGCGAGACCCGCCCGGAAGTCGAGATGCACGCCGGCGATCCGGTAGCCGGCGCGGGCGAACGCCAGCCCGGTGGCCTGTCCCATCCCGCTCGACGCGCCGAGGATCAGTGCCCAGCGCTCACGCTCGTCCGCCATCCGTTCCCTCCCGCACCGTGCCCATGCCGCCCTTGGGGTCTCGGCGGGCGGAGTCTAGCAGCAGGCCACCGGCGCCCCGTCCGGCGGGGGTCCGGTCAGCGCCGCCCTCCGATCGGCGCGGCCTGCTCCGGGGCTCCCCGCCGCTCGCGCGTGGCCGCCGCGATCCCCAGCACACCCACAGCGATGAGCGCCGCGCCGCCGAAGAACGCCGGCCCCAGCACTTCACCGAGCATCAGGACTCCCAGGGCGGCGCCCACGACGGGCTGGGCAAAGAAGGCCGCGGCCGACACGGCCGGCGGCGCGGCCGCGTACCCCCGGTACCAGAGCGACCAGGCGATCGCGGTCGCGCCGATCCCCAGGTAGAGGACCGCCGCGACGGTGAGAGGAGAGATCGGCGGGAGCGGGCGGCCCGCCAGCTCCAGCGGGACGAACGGGAGCAGCAGCACGACCGCCACCGCGCTCGCCCCGAGGATCGCGCGGAACGCCCCGACCGCGGCGACCAGCGGTCGCCCCACGCTGCTGAAGAGGGCCCACGACGCAGCCGACGCCACGAGCAGGAGATCGCCCATCAGCGTCCGGGGCACCTCGAGGCCGCCGGGCAGGGCCACGTCCAGGCCGGCCGCTCCTCCGAATCCCCCGCTCCGGGCTGCCAGGACGGCGACCCCGGCCAGCGCGACGACACAGCCTGCCCAGGCAACGCGGCGAACTCGCTCGCCCTCGAGGAGCACGCCGAAGACGAGCACGAAGACGGGCGTCGTCGTGGTGAGCAGCGCGCCCTCGGCGCCGCCCGTGAGGCTGGTCCCCACGAACTGCATCGCGATCGTCGCCGCGACCACGACCCCCGCCGCCACGACGCGACGACGCGGAAACGCGGCCAGCCCCAGCCGTCCGTGGAAGGCGACGGCGAGCGCCGCGACCCCGACGAGCAGCCGCAGCACGCCCAGCGTCAGCGGCGGGATCGCGTCGAAGGTGCCCGCCGAGACGACGTACATGCCGCCCCACAGGGCAGCGGCGGCGAGCAGGTCGAAGACCGCGCCTCGTGACGGGGACCGAAC
>JARLHH010000230.1 GCA_031292335.1 Candidatus Limnocylindrales bacterium
CGGCTCGGCGGACGGCGCGCCGCAACCCGCGGCCGCCGGTGGCGCGGTCGGCGACGGCGTCGCGGAGCTGCTGCACGCGGCGACGAAAATAGCGAGGGCCGCCGACGCGGCCAGCGGTGCGAGATGACGGCGCATTAAACCTCTCCCCACATGAGATCGCCTGAGGCGGCACTCGTGCCGCCCGCCCGGACCCGCGCCGGAGGCCAGCAGGATAGTCGGGATCGCGAGCGCGTGGTGAATCGGGCCGCGAGGACCTGATGTCGGCCCGTGGAACCCTGCTGCCAGAGCCGGCCGGCGCGCCGGACCGGGCGATCTGTCCGCCGTCGACAGGCGCAGAATGGGGCCGCCCGGGCGGTGGCGATGAGGCGGGGTTCCCGCGGAGGCGAGATGGAGCGGCAGTTGGGCGGAGGGCTCCTCGTCCTCGTCGAGGGCGACATCACGCTGATCGCCGCGGATGCGATCGGGAACGCGGCGAACGCGGCCCTCGCGGGCGGGGGCGGCGTGGACGGGGCCATCCATCGCGTCGGGGGCCCGGCGATCATGGCGGAGCTGCGCGCGCGCCACCCGTACGGGACACCGGCCGGCACCGCGGTGGCGACCGGTGCGGGACAGCTGCCCGCGCGCTGGGTGATCCATGCCGTGGGCCCCGTCTGGCAGGGCGGCGATCACGGCGAGTCCGTGCAGCTCGCTGGTGCCTACCTGTCCGTGATGAGCCTTGCCGCCGAGCTCGGCGCTCGGACGCTCACCCTGCCGGCGATCAGCGCGGGAGCCTACGGCTATCCGCTCGAGGACGCGGCGCGGATCGCCGTGGGAACGGTCGCGGAGTCGCTCCGTGCCGGTGCCCCGCTGGAGCGCGTGACGTTCGTGCTCTACTCGCCGCGGACGCTCGCGGTGTTCGAGCGGGCGCTGGTCGCGTTCCGCTGAGGCGCGGCCCGGCCGAACGGGCGCCCCAGGGCGCGTGCCGGGCGCCTTCCGGGGTCAGCCTGGCGCCGCGACGGTGGAGAATGGGACCAGGCGTCCGCCGACGAGCTCGAAGACCCGCAGGTCGATCGCCTCGTCCGAATCCTCGGCGTAGTCCCGCACAAAGTCTGCGAACAGCGGCGCGAACTCCGGATCGTCGGCCTGGAGCGCGCCCGCCAGCAGCAGGTGGCGCGCCGGCAGCCCGACCAGGACCCGGGCGCCGCCCTCGCCGAGGGCCGTCCCGAGATGCGCGGTCACGTCCGGCAGGAGGATCCGGGACGCGTCCCAGCCGTCACCGGTGTCGGACGAGAGGATGCGGCGTCGCCCTTCCACCTCCTCCGACCACGGCGCCCCGGCCGACCAGGCGGCGAGGTTCCGGAAGGCAGCCTCGCGGAGCGTGGCAGCCGGGACGGACCAGGCGGCCACGTGGTCGCCGCTGGCAAGGATGTGGAACCCGGCCGCCGAGATCGCGTAGGCGACGACGAGGTCCGCCGGACCTGGATCGATCACCGGCTTCGTGTCTCCCGCGGCGCTCATCGGCGTCGCCAGGCTGTCGAGCGGCGTGCCGGCCGTGCCCGCCGGCCGCAGCACCGGATAGAGCAGAGCGGCAGCGGCCGGCCAGTCGTGCTCGGGCGCGAGAGAGAGTCCGGGGAACGGAGCGTTGTGCGTGCTCGGCTCCCGGCCGGGTTCCAACCCGCCAAAGACTGCAGGGTCGGCAGCGGAACGGAACGGATCCATCCGGGTCGGGCCTCCCTCGTGGCTCGGCCTGGTCGCCGGCTCGGAGGGCGGTGGCAGGCCAGGTGCGCCGATCCTACGCCTTCGGTCCGGCGTTCGGAGCGGGCAGCTCAGGGCGACGGGCTCAGCGCGGCGGGCTGTCGGGCAGGCGCGCGACGACCCTCCCGGCCCGGACCGCGGCGGCCGCCTCCGTGGACCTCCAGAACGCCGCACAGGTCTCGTTGAAGATGCCCGGCTGGTGGACCATCGCCTCGTGGCCGGACCCGGGGAGCACGGCCAGCCGCGCGTCCGGGAGCTGCCGCGCCAGCTGCCATGCCTGCGACACGGGTACGAACGGATCGCGATCCCCCACC
>JARLHH010000231.1 GCA_031292335.1 Candidatus Limnocylindrales bacterium
GATTCGATGCACGATGAGGTCCGCCTCCGCTCGAGGCAGGCCCTTCGAGGCGTAGATCTCCACGAGGATCGCCCGCTCCTGCTCCGGCGTGTGGCGGAGCTGATGGCGCTGGAGCTCGACCTGGTAGTCGAGCAGCTCGCGTTGCGAGCGGACAGAGATGTACTCGCCCGCGGCCATGCTGAAGCCGCCCGCCAGGAGCCCCGCGATCCCGGCCAGCACGATGGCATGCGGGTCCACCGACGAGGCGCCGGCGATGCCCATGATCAGGCTGACGTTGGACACCAGCCCGTCGCTTGCCCCGAAGACGGTCGGTCGGAGGATGCTGGAGCCCCGCGTGTCGTGGGGGCTGGCCGGCGGTTCGAAGACGGACCGAAGACGCGACCACGCGGCGATCATGGGGCGTCGCGGTGTGCTGCGGGATGGGTCATGGAACGAGTCTCCCATGTCGCCACCGGCCCCGCAGTGCTCCCGGGCGCTGGGTCAGCTCCGCCCGGCCGGGGAGCCAGGCGAAACGCTCAGTTGACCGTGATCGTGACCTTGAACGCGATGCGGTACAGCGGGCAGACGCCGGTGGTGCAGTGCGGGCTGCCGATCGCGTCGAGGTCCGTGGTGCCCTTGGCCTGGGCTGCGTAGAGCCCCTGGGCTCCCTTCACGACGAGCACGCCAGGCACGCGCGCGACGACGTCCTGGTTGGCGATGGTGACGGTCCAATCCTCGTTCGAGCCGAGGTCCAGCAGGAGCTGCTGGCCGACCACGAGATGCAGCGTCGTGCCGTTGTCCCGCTGGGTCACGCTGACGGTCGAGGCTGCAGTCCCCGTCGTCGGCGTGGCCGGCGGCGCCGGCGTTGGCGTCGCTGCGTGCGTCACAGCCGGCGTCGTCGCTGTCGGCGCGGGAGTGGCAGAAGCGGGACCGCATGCCTGGACCGAATCGCCCGGGGATGCGCAGGCGGCCGTCCCGGCGGGCCCGCTGCCGGGGGCGCCGGCCGACGGGGTGGGCGTGGCCGTCGGCGAAGGCGGCTCGGACGTCTGCCCGGCCGGCGTCGCCGGGGTGACGGCCGGCGTGGGCGCGCCGGCGGATGGCCCGGCACTCACGCACCCGCCCAGGACGAACGCCAGCGTCGCCGCGAGGCAGGTCACGGTGAATGGACCCGCCGACCGGCGGCGAGGGGTGGATCGAGCGTGTTCCGCGGCGTTCATGCGTCCCCCAGTGGCGCACGCATTGTGCATCGTCTCGGGGGACGTGGGGCGCGGACGGATGGTTCCACGACCAGCAGTGGCCAGCACCGGGAATCGCGCCCTGGGCCGCCCGTTGTCCGCCGCTCCAGGTCGTCATCGCGCGTGCGATGATCCATTGACTGATCCTCGATCGTGCCGGTGGGCCATGTGCGGTTGTCTCGTCGTCGGGCTTCTCGTGATCCTCGTGTTCGGCGTGGTCCCGATCCCACTGTGGCCGCTGCTCGTGGTGGGACTGGGGGTCCTCTTCGTGCTCGCCGCGGTCACCGGGCTGCTCAAGGGAATCCTCGGCATGATCCTCGGGCGGCGGTAGCGTCCCGCCCGGCCCCGGACGCGCGCGCGATCGCCCCGATCCCCCGTGAGCCGGGCGTCCGTCCGTTCGTGAGCCGCGTCGCTCCGCAATCCGACGGTTCGGGTCGCCCGAAGTAGTGGGTGGCGCCCGCAGAGATCACGCGGCGCGCGACACGACGAGGGGCTTCATGTACGACTTCGCCATCTCAGCCGAGGGACTGCGCAAGTCCTACGGCGATGTCCATGCCCTGCGCGGGATCGACCTGGCTGTCCCGGCCGGCACGATCCTCGGCCTCCTGGGTCCCAACGGCGCCGGCAAGACGACCGCCGTCCGCATCCTGGCCACGCTGCTCCGCCCGGACGGCGGGCGCGCGACGGTGGCCGGTCACGACGTGCTGCACGAGCCGGACGCGGTCCGCGCGGCGATCGGGCTCAGCGGCCAGTTCGCGGCGGTCGACGAGAACCTGACCGGTCGCGAGAACCTGGAGATGGTCGGCCGGCTGCTCCACGTGGGCCGGCCCGCCGCGCGCGCCCGCGCCGACGAGCTGCTCGCGACGTTCGACCTCGTCGCCGCCGGTGGCCGCCCCGCCCGGACGTACTCGGGTGGCATGCGCCGCCGCCTCGACCTCGCCGCCAGCCTGGTCGGCAGCCCCGAGGTCCTGTTCCTCGACGAGCCGACCACCGGCCTCGACCCGGCCAGCCGGCTCGGGCTCTGGGACGTCATCGAGAAGCTGGTCGCCGACGGAACGACGATCCTGCTGACCACCCAGTACCTCGAGGAGGCCGACCGCCTGGCGAACCGGATCGCCGTGATCGATGACGGCCTCCTGATCGCGGAGGGGACCGCGGACGAGCTGAAGGACCGCCTGGGCGAGGACGTCGTCGACGTCCGCGTGGTCAATCCGGGACGGACTGCCGAGGCGCTCGAGCTCCTCCGCCCGCTGGCCGCGGCCGAGCCGCGCGCCGAGGCCGCCGAAGGCCGGATTCACCTGCCCGTGAAGAACGGGGCCGGGATGCTCGCCGAGATCGTTCGACGGATCGACGGTGCCGGGCTGGAGATCGGTGAGCTTGCCCTCAGGCGGCCGAGCCTCGACGACGTCTTCCTGGCCCTCACGGGTCACCGCGCCGAGAACGCACCCCCAACCGATACGACCGGAGATGCCCGGCCGGCCGGCTCGCGCCGGCGCTTCGGCCGCCCGGCCCAGGAGAAGACCGAGGAGAAGGCAGCATGACCGCCATCACCGCGCCGGCCACGGCCGGCCGCCCGATCCCGCAGAGCCGCCGACGGCCGATGTGGATCGTCACCGACTCGATCACGCTCGGCTGGCGGAACATGCTGGCCGTCGTCCGGAATCCACAGCTCCTCGTGGTGGACACCATCACGCCGATCATGTTCGTGCTGCTCTTCGCGTTCGTCTTCGGCGGCGCGATCAAGACGCCGGGGATCGACTACGTGACGTTCCTGATGCCGGGCATCTTCGTCCAGACGGTCGTCTTCGGCGGGACCGGCACCGCGATCGGGCTGGCCGAGGACCTGCAGAAGGGGATCATCGACCGGTTCCGCTCGCTCCCGATGGCGCCCTCGGGCGTGCTGATCGGGCGCACGTTCGCGGACCTCCTGCGCAACGCCTACACCGTCGCGGTCATGACGGTGGTCGGCTTCCTGATCGGCTTTCGGTTCACGGGCACCGTGCCGGAGTTCCTGCTCGCCCTCGTGCTGGTGACCCTGTTCGGCTATTCGATCAGCTGGCTTTCGGCGAACATCGGCCTGCGGGCGAAATCGGCCCAGGCTGCCCAGGGGGCGATCTTCATCCCGGTCTTCCCGCTCACGTTCGCGAGCTCGGCGTTCGTGCCGGTCGCCACGATGCCGGACTGGCTGCGCCCGATCGCCGAGGCGAACCCCGTGACGATCGTGGTGAACGCGGCCCGCGGCCTGATCCTCGGTACTGCCGACGCCGGTACCGTGCTGCTGGCGCTGGGCTGGATCGCCGGGATCGTGGTCGTCTTCGCCCCGCTCGCCATCTGGACCTATCGCCGGAAGGGATAGGCGCACCGGCGCGATCGGCGACGAACCTATACTCCCACGGGTTCCGACTCCGCCCGGCGCCGGAACCGCGTCGGGCCGGCCGGAAGAGGATCACCGCCCGTCCCCCAGTGAGAGGAGCCGTTCCGACGCCCGCGCTCAGCGTCCTTGGACTCGCCGTCGTGGAGATCTGGGGCGCCGTGCCCGTGGGCCTTGCGCTCGGCCTGCCGCCTCTCCTCGTGTGGGGCCTGACGATCGTCGGGTCGATGATCGGGGTCGGCGCGGTGGCGCTGGCAGGAGACGCGGCCCGGGCCTGGCTCGTGCGGCGGCGGGGCGCGTCCACGGCGGCTGGTCACGGACGCCTGTACGGCATCTGGGTCCGCTACGGTGTCGCCGGTTGGGGCCTCGTCTCACCGCTCGTGTTCGCGCCCGCGATGGGGACGGCGATCGCGATCGTGCTCGGCGCACCCCGCCGTCGGCTGATCACGTGGATGGGCGCCGGCGTGGTCGCCTGGACCTCGATCCTCGTGATCGTCGGCGACCTGGGCCTTCGGGCGATCCACTTCCTGAGCTGACCGCCCGGCCGGGAACCGGGGAGGGCGGCCCGCTCGGCCCGCTCGGCCTGCGATATCCCCGCTATGATCGGCGCCATGACCGAACGAAGCCCGGCCGGCGCGGACCGAGAGGCTGTCTGTCCGTTCGTCGCGTTCGATGACGACCGGGACTTCCGCTCCACCGTTCCCGACCACCGCCACCGGTGCTTTGCGGAGAGCCCTGCCGCATCGCGTGCACTCGCCCACCAGGCAGCCTACTGTCTCTCGTCCTCCTTCCCCGGTTGCCCGACGTTCCTGGACTGGGCACGGCGCGAGGCAGCGCCGCCGGTGGAGCAGCCCATCCGGACGCTCCGCCAGGCCCCGACCGCGCCGCGGCTGGCCGATCGGCCGGCCGCGCAGGCGAGCAGGCCGGTGGTGCCGCAGGGCATGCCGGCGCCGCCGCCCCGGCAGATGGGGGCCGAGTGGACCGCTCCGCCGCCCTGGGCAGCGGAGGCCGGCGCCGCCGCAGCCGGCGCCGGGGCGTCCGAGGCAGCCGCGACCCCAGCAGGGCTGCCCGACTCCGACTCCGACGACCTTCCCGTCCCGGACACTGCGGAAGCAGGCCCCGGCCTTGGCGCGTGGTCGGGTTCCGCGCTCGGCGCCCTCGCGGCCTCGGGAGGACCGGCCGCCGCGGGCCCGGCGGTTGGAGGGCAGGTTCGGCCGATCGAGCCGACGGCGGACGCAGATCGCGAACCGGGGTTCGCCCCGCTGGAACCGGCGGCCCCCGCCTTCCTGGCGGGGCGCGCGTCGCGACGTCCCACGGCGGACGGAGGCGCGCACCAGGCCGCCGACTTGGGCGTGTCGGACGACCTCCCGCGCGCCGTGCCACCCCGACGTGCGCCGGTGGGGTACGCGCCGGGCGATCGTGGGCGGACCCGTATGCCGGGAACGGGCCGCGATCCTGGCCGGGTCGCCGGACGCGGTGCGGATCGCGTCCTGGATCGGGGCCTGGACCGGGACGTCGCGGATCCCGCCGCGCCCGCCTGGGAGCGCCCGCGCCGCTTCGAGGCATATCCGTCGCTCAAGTCCGGCCGGGGTGGGCTTGAGTCGCTGCCGCGGCCGGTCCTGTATGGGTTGATCGTCCTCCTGGTCGGAATCGCGCTCTTCGCGGCACCGTTCCTGTACCGCGGCCTCACGAGCGGCGGCGGCGCGGCGGCCAGCCCGATCCCGGTGGCGAGCGCCTCGGCGAGCGCCTCCGCGGCGCCTTCGATCACGCCCGTGCCGTCGCCCAGCCCGACCGTCTACACGGTCAAGGCCGGGGACACGCTCTCGCGGATCGCTGCCA
>JARLHH010000232.1 GCA_031292335.1 Candidatus Limnocylindrales bacterium
CGCCGACGGGGCGCGGGCGTGGGTCGTGCGCGACGCCCTCGCGAAGCTCGCACCGGCCGACGCGGCCGAGATTCGCGCCCTGCTCGCGGGCATCCGCCGGACGCCGGGAGCCCCCAACACCTCGGCCGCCGCCGCGACCGCAGCCGCCTTCCACGGGGCGGGACGCGGAGCCACCCGTTCCCAAACGCCGCTGACCTGAGCCGGAGAGCCAATCCGTGACCGACGACCTGGGCGACATCCGCACGATCCGCATCGAGGACGAGATGCGGACCAGCTACCTCGACTACGCCATGAGCGTGATCGTGGCCCGCGCGCTTCCGGATGTCCGCGACGGCCTCAAGCCGGTCCACCGGCGGATCCTCTACGCGATGGGCGAGATGGGGCTTGCCTCCAACGCCTCGTACCGCAAGTGCGCGGCCATCGTCGGCGAGGTGATGGGCAAGTACCACCCGCACGGCGACGCCGCGATCTACGACACCCTGGTCCGCCTCGCCCAGGACTTCTCGATGCGCTACCCGCTCGTGGATGGGCAGGGCAACTTCGGCTCCGTCGACGGCGACTCGGCGGCCGCGATGCGCTACACGGAGGCGCGCCTCGCGCCGATCGCGGCCGAGATGCTCGCCGACATCGACAGGGCGACAGTCGACTACGTCGACAACTACGACGGCCAGCATCGCCAGCCCGTCATCCTGCCCGCGAAGCTGCCCAACCTGCTCGTCAACGGGAGCTCGGGCATCGCCGTCGGGATGGCCACCAACATCCCGCCGCACCACCTGGGCGAGGTCGTGGACGCCACGATCGCGCTCATCGACGATCCCGAGCTGACGACGGACGACCTGTGCGCCTACATCAAGGGTCCCGACTTCCCGACAGCCGGGTCGATCTTCCGCTACGAACAGCAGAAGAATGCGCTCACGGGTGTGACCGAGACGGTGGACGCGATCCGCCAGATGTACGCCCACGGCCATGGCCGCGTGATCATGCGGGCCCAGGTCGCCTTCGAGGAGGCACGTCGCGACCGGGTGGCGATCATCGTCACCGAGCTTCCCTACCAGGTGAACAAGGCGTCGCTGCTCGAGAAGATCGCCGACCTGGTCAAGGACAAGCGCATCGACGGGATCGCTGACCTCCGCGACGAGTCGGACCGGGACGGGATGCGGATCTACATCGAGGTCAAGAACGACGCGAACCCGCACACGGTGCTGAACAACCTGTTCAAGCACACCCCGATGCAGCTCGCCTTCAACCTGAACATGCTCGCGCTGGTCGACGGGCAGCCGCAGACGCTGCCGCTCAAGGCCGTGATCGCCCACCACGTCGACCATCGCCGCGAGATCGTCCGGCGGCGGACCGAGTTCGACCTGGGCAAGGCCCGCGAGCGGGCTCACATCCTGGAAGGGCTCAAGGTCGCCCTCGACCACCTCGACGAGGTGATCCGGACGATCCGTGAGTCGGCCGACGTGGAGACCGCCCGGCGCAACCTGATGGAGCGCTTCGACCTGAGCGAGCTCCAGGCGCAGGCGATCCTGGACATGCGCCTGGCCCGCCTGGCCGCCCTCGAGCGCAAGAAGATCGAGGACGAGTACCTCGCGGTGATCCAGCTGATCGCGGAGCTCGAGGACATCCTCGCCAACCCGGCCCGGATCCTCGCGATCATCAAGGACGAGCTCACCGAGCTGAAGCGGAAGTACGCCGGCGAGCGGCGCACGCGCGTCGTTGACGACTCCTCGCGCGAGATGACCGACGAGGACCTGATCGCCGACGAGGATGTCGTGGTCACGATCAGTCGCCGCGGCTACATCAAGCGCCAGCCGGTCGCCACCTACCGGCGCCAGGCTCGCGGCGGCAAGGGGATCATCGGCCACGTCACCCGCGAGGAGGACGCGGTCGACAGCCTGCTCGTGGCCAACACCCATGACTGGGCGCTGTTCTTCACGAATCGCGGGCGCGTCTTCTCCGCCAAGGTCCACAACGTGCCGGATGCGAGCCGCCAGGCGAAGGGGATCCCGATCATCAACCTGCCCGGCGTGCAGGTCGAGGCCGGGGAGGTCCCCACCGCCACGCTCATGGTGCCGGACTTCACGGCCGCCTCCTACCTCGTGATGGCGACCCGGATGGGCACCGTCAAGAAGACGCCGCTGGAGCAGTTCGAGAAGGTCCGCTCGTCGGGGATCCGGGCCATCACGCTCGCGGACGGCGACGAGCTTGCCTGGGTGGACCTGGCCACGGGCCGCGACGACGTGATCATCGCCACCGCCCAGGGCAAGCTGGCCCGGTTCGCGGAGACCGAGGTCCGCGCCATGGGCCGCGACGCGGCGGGCGTGATCGGGATCCGCCTGGCGCGGGCCGGCGACGAGGTCGTGGCCATGAGCGTGGTCCAGCCCGGCACGGACCTGCTGGTCCTGACCGAGACGGGCTACGGCAAGCGGGTCCCGCTGCGCGAGTTCCGGCGCAAGCATCGTGGCGGCCAGGGCGTGATGCTGATCGCGCTCGAGGGTCGCAAGACCGGCCGCGTCGCGGCGGTACAGCAGGTGACCGAGGCGGACGAGGAGCTCCTCCTGATCTCGGCCGGCGGCCAGGTGGTCCGGACCGAGACGCGGACGATCAACCGCTACTCCTCCGGCGCCCGCGGCGTGATCACGATGCGGCTGAACGAGGGCGACAAGGTCGTCGGCATCGCCGCGTTCCGCGAGGGGCTGGCGGAGCGGGAGGGCATGGGCGACAATGGCGATCCCGGCGCGGGGCCGACCGGTCCGGGAGCGGGACCGTCGGAAGGCTGACGGGCTTCGGCGCGGAGGAGGCGTCCTTGTACTCCGACTCGTTCGACGTCTACACGGGCAACGCCAACGACGGCCTTGCCCGGAAGATCTGCCGCTACCTTGGCGTCCCGCTGGGCCAGGCCGAGGTCTTCTCGTTCGCGAACGAGAACATCTTCGTGAAGATCCTGGACAACGTCCGCGAGAAGGACGTCTTCCTCGTCCAGCCGACCTGCCACCCGGTCAACCAGTCGATCATGGAGCTCCTGATCATGATCGACGCCTTCAAGCGGGCGAGCGCCGGGCGGATCACCGCGGTGGTCCCGTACTACAGCTACGGCCGCTCGGACAAGAAGGACCAGCCGCGCGTCCCGATCACGGCGCGCCTGATCGCCGACATGATCACGGTCGCCGGGGCGGACCGCGTCCTCACGATGGACCTGCACCAGGGCCAGATCCAGGGCTTCTTCAACATCCCGGTCGACGAGCTGACCGCCGTCCACCTCCTGTCCAACTACTTCCGGCAGAAGGCCCTGACCGACATCGTGGTCGTCACCGACCTCGGCTTCGCGAAGCGCGCCCGGGCCTTCGCCGAGCTGCTGGACGCGCCGCTCGCCATCATCGAGAAGCGCCGGGTGGGAAACCAGGACCGGGCGGAGCTGCTGAACGTCATCGGCGACGTCCGGGGCAGGCGCGCGATCATCGTGGACGACGAGATCGACACCGCCGGGACGCTGATGGAGATCGTGCGGGCCCTGGTCCGCGAGGGCGTCGAGGACATCTACGCCTGCGCCACCCACGGGATCCTGTCCGAGGGGTCGATCGAGCGGATCGCGGGCGCTCCGATCCTGGAGCTCGTCCTGACGGATTCGGTGCCGCTCCCCGTCGACAAGCGGATCCCCCAGATCACCACGCTCTCGGTGGCACCCCTGATCGGCGAGGCGATCCGCCGCATCCACCGGGGAGAGTCGGTCGGCGCGCTCTTCAGCAGCGAGGCGTCGCTCACCCAGGAGATGATCCTCTGGGAGGACGGCATCGAGCAGACGCTCGACTCCCGCACCGGGACCACTCACCCCCCGGATCACCTCACGACGCGCCACGACCCCGACCACCCCGCCGAGATCGCCGGCCCGGCGCCGGCCCCAGCGTTCGGAGACCGATGACCCTCCAGCTCCATCAACCCGACGGCGAGGGCGGCCTGGCGCCCCGAACCGACACCCCCAGGGACTGGCGCACCCAGCTCCGCTCGCCGCGCTGGCACGTGGCCCGGCTGGCGAACCGGGAGATGAACCCGACGCGCACGCCCGTCTCGGTCCTCTTCTGGCTCGCGCTGGGCGCCCTGACCTTCGCCCTGCTCATGGCCGGGTACGGCTCCGGGTTCTGGAAGTAGGGCGGATCGCCCGCTGCAGGATCATCCGATGCCCGATCGCCCGCTGCCGGCTCGCCCGCTCGAGCCGCGAGGCCGGTGACCGAGGGCCGGCGCGAGACCCCGCGCCTATACTGAGCGTCCCATGGTGCTTGGCTTCCTCTCCCGTTTCGTCGATTCCAACGACCGCGAGATCCGTCGCCTCCAGCCGCTCGTGGATGCCGCGAACGCGCTGGAGCCGGAGCTCCGGGAGGAGTCCGACGCCCAGATCCGGGCCCGAATGGACGAGATTCGGGCCGAGCTGGCGGAGCTCCAGGAAGGCTTCGGCCCGCGCGAGGAAGAGCTCGACGAGGACGACCCGGCCCGTCGCCGCGACCTCGAGACGGTGCGCCTGAAGAAGGAGACCGAGCAGCTCCAGGCGGCGCTCGACGACGTCCTGCCGGAGGTGTTCGCGGCGGCCCGCGAAGCCATGCGCCGGACGCTCGGGATGCGCCATTTCGACGTCCAGGTGATGGGCGGCATCGTCCTCCACCAGGGGAAGATCGCCGAGATGAAGACGGGCGAAGGCAAGACCTTCGTCCCGACGCTCGCCGCGACCCTCAACGGCCTCACCGGGCGGGGCGTCCACGTCGTGACGGTGAACGACTACCTGGCCCGCCGCGACGCCCAGTGGATGGGCCCGATCTTCCACTTCCTGGGCGTCTCGGTGGGGATCGTAGTGGGCGAGGAGGCGTACCGCTTCGAGCCTGGCTACCCCACGACCGACGAGCGGCTCATCAACCTGCGCCCGTGCTCGCGTCGCGAGGCGTACGCGGCCGACGTCACGTACGGCACGAACCACCACTTCGGGTTCGACTACCTGCGCGACAACCTCGTCACGGAGCTGGACCAGCGGGTCCAGCGGGGCCACTTCTTCGCCATCGTCGACGAGGTGGACAACATCCTCATCGACGAGGCGCGCACGCCGCTCATCATCAGCGGCCAGGCCGAGGAATCCGCCGATCTCTACTTCCAGTTCGCCCGCCTGGTGCCGCGGCTGCGCGCCCGGCCCGAGGGCGACGAGGAGGGCGGCGACTACTTCGTCGACCTCAAGGACCGCGCCGTCTCGCCCACGGAGGAGGGGATCGCCAAGGTCGAGCAGTGGCTCGGCGTCCAGAACCTGTACGACGATCCGCGGCTGACACGCTACTTCGACGCGGCGCTGAAGGCCCACGCGCTCTACAAGCGCGACCGCGACTACATCGTCCGGGACGGGGAGATCGTCATCGTCGACGAGTTCACCGGCCGCCAGATGCCCGACCGGCGCTGGAGCGAGGGCATCCACCAGGCGATGGAGGCCAAGGAGGGCCTGCGCGTCCAGCGCGAGTCGGTGACCCTCGCCACCGTCACCTTCCAGAACTACTTCCGCCTGTACGCGAAGCTGGCCGGCATGACCGGCACCGCGATGACCGAGGCCGAGGAGTTCCACAAGATCTACAAGCTCGAGGTCGTCTCGATCCCGACCAACCAGCCGATGATCCGCGACGACGAGCAGGACCTGGTCTTCCGGAACGAGAAGGGCAAGTTCAAGGCGCTCATCGACGAGATCGTCGAGATGCGGGAGGCGGGCCGGCCCGTCCTGGTGGGCACGGTCAGCGTCGAGAAGTCCGAGATCCTCGCCGAGCTCCTCGAGCGGAGCGGGATCAAGCACGAGGTCCTCAACGCCAAGTTCCACGAGAAGGAGGCGCCGATCGTCGCCCAGGCGGGCCGTTCGGGCGCGGTCACGATCGCGACGAACATGGCCGGCCGCGGAACGGACATCATGCTGGGCGGCAACCCGGCCGGCATGGCCTCGGAGATCCTGCACCGGCGCGGGCTGAACCCGGCCGAGGTCGACAAGGCGACGTACGACGAAGCGCTCGCCGAGGCGAAGGCGATCTGCGACGCCGACCACGACCGGGTGGTGGCGGCGGGCGGGCTCCACATCATCGGCACCGAGCGCCACGACAGCCGCCGGATCGACAACCAGCTCCGCGGCCGCGCAGGCCGCCAGGGCGACCCCGGCTCGTCACGCTTCTACCTCTCGCTCGAAGACGACCTCATGAAGCGCTTCGCCTCCGAGCGGGTGGCGGGCCTGATGGAGCGCCTCGGGCTGGACGACGACGTGGCGATCGAGTCGCGGCTCGTGAGCCGGCCCATCGAGAGCGCCCAGACGCGGGTCGAGGGCTACAACTTCGACATCCGCAAGCGCGTCGTCGAGTTCGACGACGTCATCAACAAGCAGCGCGAGACGATCTACGCCGAGCGCGACAAGGTGCTCCGCAACGAGGACCTGACCGAGACGGTCGATGCGTTCCTCGGCGAGGAGATGGACGCGCTCCTGGCGACCTACTGCGCCGCGGAGATCCCCGACGACTGGAACATGGAAGGGCTCGCCGCCGCGCTGCACGCCATGGGCCTGGAGGGGCCGGGGACCTCGGAGGACGAGCTCTGGGAGATCGGTGGACGGCCGGCGCTCTCCGCTCACCTGCGCGACCTCGCCGACGCGAAGCTCGAGGAGAAGTCCGCGGAGGTCGGCGCCGAGGACTGGCAGATGATCGAGCGCCTGGTGCTGCTCCGGACGATCGACTCGCTCTGGGTGGAGCACCTGACCGAGCTCGACGACATGCGGCGCGGGATCGGCCTGCGCGGCTATGCGCAACAGGACCCGCTCAATGAGTTCAAGAAGGAAGCGTTCAACCTCTACGACCAGCTCGGCGAGCTGATCCGCCACCAGGTTGCCACAACAATCTTCCGCGTCTCGGTGGTCCGCCAGCCGGCGGCACCGACGCCGGACGAGGGGCAGCTCGCCGCGAGCCTGGCGGCCGGCGCCGCGTCGATCCGGGCAACGGGCGCCAGGGCCGCCGGGAGCCCGGCCGGAGGTGGGCCGCAGGCCGCCGCCGCGACGCAGCCGAGCGTGAGCGGGCCTGCCCCGGCGAGCGCGACGTTCTCCGGTGGGGGCGGCTCGACCACCAGCGCCCGGCCCTCGGCGCCGTCACCGGCGTTGGCGGCTGCCGCCCGGAACCTTCCCGCGGCACCCGTCCTCCGGTCGATGCAGGAGCGGCTGGGCGACCAGGCCCGTACGGACGCCGCCAAGGGCGCCAACCCCGCGGCCGTGAAGCTCGGCCGCAACGATCCCTGCTACTGCGGGTCGGGGCTCAAGTTCAAGAAGTGTCACGGCCGCTGAGCGGCCGCGGCCGGAGATCACCGCTCCGCGAGATCTGCATCATGGGCCTTGCCGTGGTCGTCGGAGGCGTGCTCGTCACCGGCTACGCGACCTTCAGGATCTGGCAGCAGGGGACCACCGACGACACGCGACCGGTCGACGCGATCGTCGTGCTGGGGGCGGCCCAGTACGACGGGACGCCGTCACCGGTCTTCGCGGCCCGTCTCGATCACGCGGTGCACCTCTTCGCGGCCGGCGTCGCCCCGGTCCTGGTCGTCACGGGCGGCCGTCGCGAGGGCGACCGGACCACGGAGGCCGCGAGCGCGCCCGCCTACCCGCTGGCCCGCGGCCTCCCCGACTACACCAGTCTATGGGA
>JARLHH010000233.1 GCA_031292335.1 Candidatus Limnocylindrales bacterium
CGGCTCCGACCCGTCAGCGGCCCGAGCGGTGACCGTGCGAGGGTCCCGCACCAGGACCACGCTGAAGGTCGAGCCGTGGCCGACCCGGCTCTCCACGCTGATCCGGCCGGCGTGCATGTCGACGATCGACTTCACGATCGCCAGGCCCAGCCCGCTCCCGCTCCCGCGCGCCTCGCTCGCGCTGGAGCCGCGGTAGAAGCGCTCGAAGATGTGGGGCAGCTCCGCGGCGTCGATCCCGACGCCCGTGTCAATGACGTCCAGCTGGGCGCCGTCGCGGTGCGGCCGGAGCGTGACCCGGACGTGGCCGCCGCGCGGAGTGAACTTGAGCGCGTTGCCGACCAGGTTCCCCACGACCTGCCCGATCCGGGGTGGATCATGGCGGATCCGGAGCGGGGACTCCGGGAGCTCCAGCACCAGCTCCACGCCGCGCCGTCGCGCGGCCGCTTCCGCCTGCTCAACCGCCGACTCGACGGTCGTCCGCAGGTCGTCCGGCCGGAGGTCCAGGGCGAGCAGCCCCGACTCGAGCTTCGAGAGCTCCAGCAGGTTCTGGGCCAGCCAGTCGAGGCGCTCGAGCTGGACCCGGCTCGATTCGAGGAACTCCAGGCGCGTCGCGGCGTCCTCGCCGGCCTGTCCCTGCAGGAGCTCCGTGTTCATCCGCAGCGCCGCGATCGGCGTTCGAAGCTCGTGGCTCACGTCGGCCAGGAACTCCCGGCTTCGGTCCCGGTCGCGGCGCACCAGGCTGACCGACTCCTCGAGCCGGCCCGCCATCAGGTTGAACTGCCGGGCCAGGTCGGTCACTTCCGTGTACGCCGCGCCGATCTCCGTGGCGGGAACGCGATTCGCCAGGTCGCCGCTCCCGAACCGGTGCGTCGCCTCGCTGAGGCGCCGGAGCGGACGCGTGAAGCGGCTCGCGATGATGGCGCCCAGGAGGAGCGCCGCGAGAAGGGCGCCGAGCGCGGTGACCACCAGCAGCGTGGTGACCGTCGCCAGCGTGTAGCTCCGGGTCGTGTAGGGGTCGGAAAGCGTCACCTTCACGCCCCACGGGATCGAGAGCGCGGTGCTCTGGACCGGTCCGAACGTCGCCGTGGAATGGATCGCCTCCCGGCTCTCGCCGGCCTCGGGTGGCGTGGTCAGCGAAGCCCGGTTCGTCCCGCCCGGTGCCGCGGTCACGATCACGTTGCCGGACGCGTTCTGGGTGGCCCCGCCGATCGCGACCGTGACGTCCGCCTTCGCCACCCCGTTCGCCAGGAAGCTCAGGAACGAATCGGCACTGATGCGCTCGGCGACCGCTGCGTTGAGCACGTTGCCCGCCTCGATGACCGGGTCGCCCGCGGAGGCCGGGACCGCCACGACCGCCACGATGCTGCCGACCTCGAGCGCGCGCGCCGAGAGCGCGCTCTCCTCCTGCTCCGCGAAGTACGCGTCGAGCCGGTTGACCACGATGGCCGAGACGGCCAGCAGGACGCAGGCGACCAGCGCCACGACTGTCAGCGTCATCTGGGCCCGGAAGGAACGCGGGACCAGCCGGCCGAGATACGCTCGCAGCCCGTGCCGGGTCGCCTCCTTCGGGCCGGCGCGCTCCGGCGCCTCAGCGCTCCACGAAGGCGTAGCCGACCCCTCGCACGGTCAGCACGAAGATCGGCGCGGACGGGTCGTCCTCGATCTTCTCGCGCAGGTGGCTGATGTGGACGTTGATGGTCTTCTCGTCCTGGTCCAGCGCCTCGTAGTCGCGCAGCAGCTCCAGCAGCTCGCTGCGCGTGAAGACGCGCCCGGGACGCGTGGCGAGGTGGCGCAGGATCTCGAACTCGGTCGGCGTCAGGTTCACCTTCCGGCCGCCCCGCTGGACCCGTCGCCGCTCCAGGTCGATCACCAGGTCGTCGTGGCGCAGGACGCGCCCGCCTCCCGCATCCGCGAAGTCCCCGTACGCCCGCCGCAGGAGCGCCTTGATGCGGCTCATCAGCTCACGCAGGCCGAACGGCTTCGTGAGGTAGTCGTCTGCCCCCAGCTCCAGCCCGATGACCTTGTCCACCTCGTCGTCACGGGCGGTCAGGACGAGGATCGGCATCTTGCCGTCGGCGGCCCGGATCCGGCGGAGGACCTCGAAGCCGTCCATGCCCGGCAGGCGCACGTCCAGGACCACGAGGTCCGGCGCCTGGTGGGTGGCGTATTCCAGGCCCTCTTCGCCCGATCGGGCGATCGTGACCTCGTGACCCTCCTGCTGGAGGGCGTACTGGATTCCCCGCGCCACCGCGTGCTCGTCTTCGACGATGAGAATCGTGCTCGCCATTGCGGCCCGATCGTACACCGCCCGGGCCGTCGGCTCTGCCCGTGGTACGCTCACCCTTCGACCGGGCGCCCGGCCCCATCCGGCCGCGCCGCCGCCCGTCCGAGAGAAGCGAACAGACCGAACCGAGAGGCCCACCGTGACGACCGAACGCCCCACCCTTGCCGCCCTGCCCCGCTCGGAGCTGGGCAAGGCCACCGCCCACCTCCGCAGGGCGGGCCGCATCCCGGCCGTCGTGTTCGGGCACGGCGCATCGACATCCGTCTCCGTGGACGCGCACGAGTTCGAGCTGCTCCGGCGGCGCGCCGGAGCGAACGCCCTGATCGACCTCGAGCTGGAAGGCGACCGGACGCCGGTCATCATCAACGGCGTGCAGCTGCACCGCGTGAATCGCACGCCCCTCCACGTGGACCTCTTCCGGGTGAAGATGACCGAGGACCTGACCGTCGACGTCGCGGTCCACAGCCACGGCGAGTCGGAGGCCGTGATCAAGGAAGGCGGCACGCTCATCCATGCCGTGGATCACGTGCGCGTCCGCGCCCGCCCGGATCAGCTCCCCAAGTTCATCGACGTCGACATCACGACGCTCGTCGACTTCAACGCGGTGATCGCGGTCCGCGACCTTCCCGTCCCGGCGGGTGCCACCATCCTCAACGATCCGGACGAGGTGATCTTCCGCGTCCTGGCGCCGCGCGTCGTCGAGGCCGAGCCCACCGCCGAGGCCGAGGCCGTCGCGCCTGCGGCGCCCGCCGAGGGCGAGACCGCGGCGGAGTAGGGCCGGGGTCAACCCTCCGGGGGTCGGTCGCCCGGCGACGTTCCGGGGCCGCGCCCGTGGTCAGCCGCCGGGCGGCCCAATCGCCCGGGCCGCGGCCAGGCGGGCGTGCCACGCGAACGCACGGTCGGGCAGCCGTGCCAGGGAGGCGTCGAACGCCGCCAGCACCTCGGCCTGGACGGCCGGCGAGAGCGCGGCGAGCTCCTCCGCGCGGTCGTACTCGACGAAGAACGCGCGCGCCGCAGCCCGTCCGAACCGGTGATGGAGCGCGGGCTCCCACGCGTCGATCTCGACGAAGCCGGCCTCCTCCAGCTCGGCGCGCGCCGCGGCCGCGGACGCGATCGGACCGGCACGCGGCCCGCCGACCGGGGGCGGCGGTGCGAAGCCCGAGCGGGCGAGGACGTCCGCGAGTGCCGCGTCGAACGCTGCCTCCGGCGCCCACGGCCGATCCTGCGCCCACACGACGAACGCCAGCATGCCGCCGGGCCGCAGGACGCCGCGCAGGCCCGCCAGCGCGGCGGCGCGGTCCGGGACCAGGTGCAGCACGAACGATGAGATCATCGCGTCGATCGACGCGGGCGCCAGGCCGGCCGCCTCAGGGTCGACGACGCTGCCTTCGACCAGCGCGAGCCGTGCTCGCTCCGGCTGGGCCAGGCCGGCCGCCGCCGCCCGGGCAACGGCCAGCATGCCTGCCGCGATGTCCAGCCCCGTCACGCGGACGTGCGGCCAACGCCGCGCGGCGGCCAGCGCCAGGGTCCCCGACCCGGTCCCCGCGTCGAGGAGGTGGGACGTCGGACGGGCCGCGACCACCGGTTCGATCGCGTCGAGCAGGCGAATCGCTGCCGGGGCGAGGACGGGTTCCCAGAACCGCCTGTACAGGCGCGCCCGGTGATCGTAGCGGGCGCCCATCTCGCTCATGCCCGCAGGATGACACCGGGAGCGCCACCTGCGCCGGGTGTGCCCGGGAGCGCGCCGGGCGCGCCCGGCAAGAGACTAGAATCCTGCCCGTCCGTGACCTGCGCGGCCGGTGGTGGCCGCATCCCCGGGAGGCGAGGGGCAGATGGCGCCACAGGCCGTGCCAGACGCACCGGGCGGGAACGTCCCGCCGGCGATCCGCGCGTCCGGGCTGGTCAAGACCTTCGGGACGCTGCGGGCGGTGGACGACGTCACGTTCGAGCTCGCGCCCGGACGGATCTACGGCCTCCTGGGACCCAACGGCTCGGGCAAGACCACGCTGATCCGGCTCCTCGCCGGCCTGACCCTGCCGACCGCCGGGTGGGCGGAGGTGCTGGGGACCCGGATGCCCTCGCGCCAGAACCTCGAGCGGATCGGCTACATGACCCAGGCCGACGGGGTCTACACGGCCCTCACGGTCGCGGAGAACCTCCGCTTCTTCGGCGCGGTCTTCGGGGTGGACGGCGACGAGCCCGCGGCCGCCGCGCTCGCGGTCGTCGATCTCGCGGACCGGCGGGACTCGATCGTGGGAACGCTCTCGGGAGGCCAGCGGCGACGCCTGTCGCTCGCCTGCGCCCTCATCCACCGGCCGCCCGTCCTGTTCCTGGACGAACCAACGGTCGGGGTGGATCCGCTCCTGCGCGTCGAGTTCTGGGCCCACTTCCGGACGCTGGCCGACGCCGGGACCACGATCGTGGTGTCGAGCCACGTCATGGACGAGGCGGACCGCTGCGACGAGCTCCTCTTCGTCCGCTCCGGCAGGCTCACTGCCCGGGGCACGGGCCGCGAGATCCGGGCCCGGGCGGGCACCACCGACCTCGAGCAGGCATTCCTGCGGCTCGGCGGGGACGTGGCGGTGACCCGGTGAGCCGCCGCCGCGTCGCGGCCATCTTCCGGCGGGTCGCCGCCGAGATCCGGCGCGATCGACCGTCGCTCGCGCTGCTGTTCATCGCCCCGATCCTGATCACGGGCCTGGTGACGTTCATCCTGCGTGACAGCCAGGCGCCCCAGGTCACGGCCGTCGTCGTCAACACGGCCGGCGTGCGCGGCCAGCTGGTCGGGACCGCCCTGGGGGCCGCGCTCCAGCATGGCGGGGTCACCGTCAGCGACGTCGCCGACGAAGCTGCCGCCCGCGCCGCCATCGCGAACTCTGGAGCGACCATCGGCATCGTGATCGGCACGGACGGCGCTCCCGTGAGCCCGCTGACCATCACGGTGATCACGAACGGACTTGATCCGGCAGGCGAGGCGGCCCAGGTCGCGACGGTCCAGCGGGCGGTGCTGAGCGCCGCCGGCAACGCCTCGGGCACGGCCCTGCCGGCCATCCTCCACACGACGCTGTACGGCACGCCCTCCGACGACCCGATCTCGACCTTCGCCCCCGCGATCGTCGGCTTCTTCGCCTACTTCTTCGTCTACATCCTCACCGGCGTGAGCTTCCTGCGCGAGCGGACCGGCGGCACGCTCGAGAGGCTCATGGCGACGCCGGTCACCCGCGGGGAGGTCGTGCTCGGCTACACGCTCGGGTTCGGGCTGTTCGCCACGATCCAGGTTGCCGTGCTCATCCTGTGGGCCCTCGGCTCGCTCCACGTGCCCGCCCTCGGCCCGCTGCCGGCCTTCTCGGTCGGGCTGGGCGTGGCGGTCAACGGCAGCCCGTTGCTGGCGTTCCTCGTGGTGGTGCTCCTCGCGGTGGGGGCGGTGAGCCTGGGCATCTTCCTCTCGACCTTCGCCCGGACGGAGCTCCAGGTCATCCAGTTCATCCCGATCGTGCTGGCGCCGCAGTTCCTGCTGTCGGGCGTGCTGTTCCCGGTCAGCACGCTGCCGTCCATCCTGCAGCCGCTGGTCGCGATCATGCCGCTCAACTACGCCGTGGACGGGCTGCGGCAGGTCTTCATCCGCGGCGCCGACCTCGGCGTCGCGGCCCTCCAGCTCGACCTGATCGTGCTGGCGGTCGTGGCCGCCTTCTTCGCGACCATCGCGGCCCTCACGATTCGCCGCGACGTCGTCTGACCGACCGGGCCCGGAGCACACGCGGCCCCTGCCCCTTGGCCCCCCACGCGATCCGAGCGGCCCCCCTGATCGCGCCGAATCGGTCTACTGGCGCGGAGGGTTCCGGGCGAGGATTGACCGCACTCGAACCGGTCGGCCCCCAGGCCGGGTCGACATGGGAGTCGGCCGATGAAGAAGATTCTCCTTGCCTATGACGGCGGAGAGCCTGCTCGGCGAGCCCTCGAGACTGCGGGCCAGCTCACCCGCGCGTTCCACGCCTCGCTGAGCGTGGTGAGCGTCGTACCGGAGGGGGCGGGCCGCCCGCCTCGCGATCCATCGAACGAGGCGTGCCTGCACGCCCGGGAGCTGCAGGAGGCGAAGCGCCTGCTGGCGGAGATGGGGCTCGAGGTGGAGCTGCTGGAGCCGTCGGGCGACCCGGCCGGGAGGATCGAGCAGATCGCCCAAGAGGGCGGGTTCGACACCATCGTGCTCGGGTGCGGCGGAGATCACGAGGCGGATGGGGCCCGCCGCGGGCGGGTCTCGGGACACGTGGTCGCGCATGCGGCCGCGACGGTCGTGGTGGCCCGCTGAAGCCGTCCGCCGCGCGGACCCCCGACCGTGCCACCCGCAGCGTGCCTTTGGTGCAGACGGCACTCTCCGCGAGCAGGCGGGTCGCCTACGCTCGATCAATGCCTGCCACTCACGCCCCGATCCCGGGTGCCCCGGACGCGCGCCGCCCCCTCCGGCTCACCTTCCACGGTCGCTCGCTCCTTGGTCGCGCGATGTACAACAAGGACGCCGCGTTCACCGACGAGGAGCGCCACTGGTTCGGGCTGCACGGGCTGCTCCCCGTAAACGTCCTGACGCTGGAAGAGCAGCTGGGCCTGGAGCTGGAGCACGTCCGGCGCAAGGCCGACCCCCTGGAGCGCTACATCGGGCTGGCAGCCCTCCAGGATCGCAACGAGACGCTCTTCTACCGGCTCCTGGCGGAGAACCTGGAGGAGTTCCTGCCGATCGTCTACACGCCCACCGTCGGGCGCGCCTGCCAGGAGTACAGCCACATCCTTCGCCGTCCGCGCGGCGTGTGGATCACCCCGGACGACACGGGCCGCATTCCGGAGCTCCTTCGCAACGCCGCCCAGCAGGAGGTCCGGCTGCTCGTCGTGACCGACAACGAGCGGATCCTCGGGCTGGGCGACCAGGGTGCAGGCGGGATGGGGATCCCGGTCGGCAAGCTTGCCATCTACACCGCGGGAGCCGGGATCTACCCGGCGCTCACCCTGCCGGTCTCGCTCGACGTGGGAACCGACAACCAGGCGCTGCTTGCCGACCCGATCTATGCGGGCTGGCGCCATCCGCGCCTTCGGGGGCCGGCCTACGACGCATTCATCGACTCCTTCGTGGCGGGCGTCAAGTCCGTCTTCCCGCGCGCGATCCTCCAGTGGGAGGACTTCAAGCAGCACATCGCGATCCGCATCCTGGACCGGTACCGGGACGTGCTGCCGTCGTTCAACGACGACATCCAGGGAACCGCGGCCGTGGTGGTCGCCGGGATCCTGGCCGGCCTGCGGCATGTCGGAGAGCCGCTCCGCGGCCAGCGTTTCGTGTTCCTCGGCGCGGGCGCCGCCGCGACCGGGATCGCGCGCCTGGTCCGGGCAGCGCTCGCCGAGGCGGGTGCCGACGAGGCCGAGATCCGCAGGTCGCTGATCCTCCTGGATTCCCGGGGCCTGCTTGACCTCGAGCGCCCCGGGCTGGACGACGACAAGCGCGAGTTCGCGCTCAGTCACACGGAGCTCGCGAACCTCGGCCTGGAGGCCGGCGCGGACCTTCTCTCCGTGGTCACGGCCGTCCGGCCAACCGTCCTGATCGGCACGACGGCGGCTCCGAACACGTTCACCGAGCAGGCGATCCGGGCAATGGCCGACGCCTGCCCGCACCCGATCATCCTGCCGCTCTCGAACCCCACCTCGCGCTGCGAGGCGACCCCGGCCCAGGTCCTCGCCTGGACGGACGGCCGCGCCCTCGTCGCGACCGGCAGCCCGTTCGACCCGGTGGTGGTGAACGGAACGACACGCGAGATCGGGCAGGCCAACAACGCGTTCATCTTCCCCGGCGTCGGGCTGGCCGCGATCGTGGCAGCGGCGCGCCACATCGACGACGCGCAGTTCCTGGTGGCCGCGCACACGCTTGCCGGCCTCGTCTCGGATGAACGCCTCGCCGAAGGGGCGCTCTACCCATCGATCGGCGACCTCCGGGCCGTCTCGCGCGAGATCGCCGTGGCGGTGGTCTGCTCGTTCGGCACGCTGAACGGGCTCCCGCTCGCCGCGTGCGAGCACGGACGCGCCGAAGCCGAGGTGGCGGTGGACCAGGCGATGTGGTGGCCGGAATACCTGCCGTACGAGCCCGCCTGAACGGCCGACTTGCGCGGTCGGCACCCGGCGGCGACCTACCCGGCCGCCGCGGCGCTCCAGGCGGGCGGGGCCCTTGCCTCCGGCGCGTCCCATAATCGGGCGATGCACCTCCCGTTCCAACCGCCGCTCGAGCCGATGCTCGCCGCCCCGCTCGCGGCGCTTCCCGAGGGCGACGGGTGGGCCTACGAGCCCAAGTGGGACGGCTTCCGCTGCATCGTCTTCCGTGACGGCGACCAGCTCGTGCTGCAGAGCCGCGACCTGCGCCCCCTCGAGCGCTACTTCCCGGAGCTGCTCCCTCCGCTCCTGGCGGCGCTGCCGCCGCGCGCCGTGGTGGACGGCGAGGTGGTGATCGCGGGGCCGCGCGGGCTGGACTTCGACGCGCTCCTGCTCCGGATCCATCCGGCCGAATCGCGCGTCCGCTTGCTGGCCGCCACGACGCCGGCGAGCTTCGTGGCGTGGGACCTGCTGGCGCTCGGTGATGACGACCTGCGCGCGCGGGCATTCGACGAGCGCCGGGTCGCCCTGACGCGGGGCATCCGGCCCGACGTGCCGGCCGTGCGCGTCACGCCCCTGACGCGGGACCCGGCGATCGCCCGCGACTGGTTCGACCGCTTCGAGGGCGCCGGCCTGGACGGCGTGATCGCGAAGCGGCACGACGGGCCATACCAGCCCGGGAAGCGCGGGTGGGTCAAGCTGAAGCACGCCCGGACCGCCGATGTCGCCGTGGCCGGATTCCGCTGGCACAAGGACGAGTCGGGCAGCGGGGTCGGCTCGCTGATCCTGGGGCTGCACGACGATGCGGGCACGCTTCACCATGCCGGGGTGGCCAGCGGGTTCACCGCCGCCTTCCGCCGCGAGCTGGTCGCGGAGCTGGCGCCGCTCCGCGAGGCGGCCCTCGACGACCACCCCTGGCGCGACTGGGCGACGCCCGAGCTGGCGGAGGCCGCCTACGGTCGCCGGATGCCCGGCGCCACGTCCCGCTGGAACCGGGGCAAGGACCTGTCGTGGGAGCCGCTCCGCGTGGAGCGGGTCGCCGAGGTCGCCTACGATCACCTGCAGGGCGACCGCTTCCGGCACGCGACACGCCTCGTGCGCTGGCGTCCCGACCGCCGCCCGGCGGACTGCCGCTACGACCAGCTGGAGGCGACGCCTCCGTACGAGCTGGCCCAGATCTTCGGGCGGGAGCCGGACGGCCTCGAGCGGGAGCCGGGCGGTCGATGACGCGAGCGCGCGCGATGCAGGCGCGCCGCAGGCGCAGCCGATGGCGGCTCGTCGCCGGCACCGCGCTCGGGCTCCTCCTCGCCGGCGCGGGTGTGGCCGGCGTCCTCGCGATGATGCCGGGCGGGCTGCCGTCGCCTGGAAGCGGGGGCGTGCCGGCGGCCTCGGCGACGCCGGGTCGGGCCGGCATTCCCGGCCCGACGGTCACCGCGCCGGCGGGCAGCGGCGCAGGCACATCGCAGGCGGCCGGTGGCGCGGTGCTGCCGTCCGCTGCTTCCAACACGTCGGGCGGGCCGTCGTCAGCGCCACTGACGTCTCCGGTCGCGATCGTGGCGCCGCCGCCCGCGCCGCCGGTCGACGCCGCGACGGCCAGGGTCCTCCAGCGAGCGCTCGAGGCGGCCCGAAAGTCGATGGTCATCCCGGGCGTGGCCGCCACGGTGATCCTGGCCGATGGGCGCACCTGGACCGGTGTCGCCGGCGATGCGGTGGTCGCCACGAACACGCGGGTGACACCGCAGACGCCCTTCGCGATCGCGAGCGTGACGAAGACGTTCACGGCGGCGCTGATCCTGCGGCTCGCCGAGCAGGGCCGGCTGACCATCGACGATCCGCTGTCACGCTGGCTCCCCGACTACCCGGACGCGGCCCGGATCACGCTGCGGATGCTGCTCCAGCACACGAGCGGCCTGGCCGACTTCTTCCAGAACCCGAGGTTCGACGCGGTGCTGAACAAGGCGAAACGGCATGTCTGGACACCCGAGGCCGTCCTGCCCTACGTGGCGGCGCCGGCGTTCGCGCCGGGCAAGGGCTGGGGCTACTCGAACACGAACTACGTCCTGCTGGGACTCGTGGCGGAGCGCGCGGGCGGCGCACCGTGGGCGGAGCAGATCCGGCAGGACTTCCTCGTGCCGCTGGGGCTCGCCTCGACCTACGTCCAGGGGGTGGGCACGCCGGCCGTGCCCCCGGCGCACGCGAACGTGATGTTCGTCGGGTTCGGCGGGAAGATCCTGCCCCGGGACCTGAGCGACGGGAGCACGTTCGTGCCCTTCACCTCGGTGGCGACGGCCGCCTTCTCGGCCGGATCGATCGCGTCCACCTCGGGCGACCTGGCCCGCTGGGCGAAGGCGCTCTACGGCGGGGACGTCCTCACCCCGTCCTCGATGGCCGAGATGCTGACGTTCGACCCGAAGATCGAGGCCTACGCCGCGCTGGCCTACGGGCTCGGCGTGTCGCGCGTCAAGATCGACGGCCGTTTCGTGGCCTACGGGCACACCGGGGCGCTGGACGGGACCCGCGCCTCCATCCGCTGGCTGCCCAAGCAGGACGTCAGCGTGGCCGTGGTCTTCAACCGCGATCTCTTCACGGGTGACGACGTGGTCCGGTACCTGGTCGCCGCGCTCTACCCGCGCGCGACGCCGGGGGCGTCGCCGGGAGCGTCGGCGGCCGCGTCGCTGGGCGCGTCGCCAGCGCCGACCTCGGCGCCCTGACCCCTTCCCTCGGCCCCGGCGCCTTGCTACAGTGCGCGTCGCACGCGTCAACGCA
>JARLHH010000034.1 GCA_031292335.1 Candidatus Limnocylindrales bacterium
CAATCCGGCGGCGTCGGCGGTCAGCGTGACGATCCCGGCCGCGACCATCGACACCGGCATGGAGCCGCGCGACAACCATCTTCGCTCCGCGGACTTCCTCGACGCGGAGAACTTCCCGACGCTTACGTTCAAGAGCACGTCGATCGAGCCGAAGGGCGACCGCTGGGCGATCACCGGCGACCTGTCGATCCGTGGCGTCACCCGCTCCGTCGTCCTCGACACCGAGTTCCTCGGCATCGTCAACGCGATGGACGGCCGCCGTCACGCCGGCTTCGAGGCCAGCACGAAGATCAGGCGCTCCGACTGGGGCCTGACCTGGAACGTGGGCCTCGAGGCAGGTGGCTTCCTGGTCTCGGACGACGTCACGATCGAGCTCGAGGTCGCGGCGGACGAGCTGGCAGCCGTGGCGGCCGGCACGACACCCGTGGGCGCCACCGCCTGATCCCGTCCTGCTCTCCGTGGGCGCGCCGGCCCGTCCCGGCCGGTGCGCCCACACCCTCGTGCGTTCCGGGCGGGCAGGTCGGTCGCTCAGGGGCCGGTCAGCAGCGCGCTGCTCGTGCAGTCCGCGGCGGTGACCGGCTTGGCGAGCAGCTTGTCCGGCAGGCTCGCCATGAACGAGATCGAGCGGGCCCAGAGCGCGGGGTCCACGGCGCCCAGGCCATTCGCGCGGGTGTAGTCGCTCTCCCAGAGGGCGATGGTCGCCTGCAGGACGGCGAGCTGCCCGGCCCGATCCGCGCCCAGCTCCGGGACCTCGGCGATGGCCGCGTCGACCCCCTTCGCCGGATCGGCCTCGATCTCGCGCATCGCGCGCGCGGTCGCGGCCACGAATGCCCGCAGCGCATCCTTCTTCGGGCCGTTCAGGGCGGCGGCGCTCACGATCAGGCCCGGGCCGGGCAGCTGGCTGGCGGGTGGCAGGGCGAGCACGCTCGCCTTCACGCCACTGAGCGCAAGCTGGACCGGCTCGTTGTTCGCGTAGCCGGTCGCGGCGGCCACTGCGCCCTGCTGAAGCGCCGCGAGCTGGCCAAAGTCGGGGAAGAGCACGAGCCGCAGGTCCGACTCCGTGAGCCCGACGCTGGCCAGCAGCGCCTCCAGCTGGATCCAGCTCGACCCGAACTTGCCCGGGATGCCCACCTTCCTGCCCGCGAGGTCGGCGGCCGTGGCGATCCCGCTGCTCGCCTTCGCGAACACCACGTTCGGGAACTGGGCGAAGACCGTGAAGACGTAGCGGATGGGAATCCCCTGGCTCACGGCGGGGATCACGCTGGTGCCGTCGGAGATTCCGACGTCCACGGCGCCCTGTCCAACCAGGGTCACGAGCTCTGGGTCGGTCTTGTTCTGGAGCTCTACCTGGAGGCCCGCGTCGCGGTAGTAGCCGGCCTGCTCGGCCAGGTAGAACTGGGCGAACTGGACGTTCGGGATGTACCCCAGGCCCACCACGAGCTTGACCGTGCCTGACGGGAGGGGCGACGCGCCGCCGCCGCAGGCGGCCGCGACCAGGGCAAGGGCGACCAGCAACCCCCCCGCCGTGCGCCAACCCGCGCCGTGGGGGGAGCGGCCATTGGGTGCGCGCCGCTCCGCGCGGCTGGTGGGAGTCTGGTTGGCCGGCATCCTGTCCTCCGTGAACGGCATGTCCCCGGGGAGCGGCAGGCTCGGCGTCGCGGGCGCACGAGCGCTTGCGGCCTGCCTTCTCTCATCCGGACTCTGACCGTCGGCTCCCGCCGGGCGACGTCTCCGCCGCCCCGGGATCTGCGGCCCGGCTGCTGCCGTGCCGCTCGTGGGCTCGCCCGACGGCGCGGCGCCGGGCCGGACCACCGGTCGGGACTTACACCCTGCCCCGAAGGCTCCCGCAATGTAGCACGGGCACGGACCCGGCAGGGTGACACGGAGGCGTCGTCGCGTGCGTGGTCCGTCGTACGGATCCGCCCGGGCCTGCCGGGCGCGCAGTCTCGTCAGGCGGGCGGGATCGCGTAGTGGCGCTCGACGAGCAGCACGATGCTGTAGAGCGCCACGCCGATCAGCGCGATGGTCCGCAGCGTCGCGAACAGCAGCGGGATGTCGAACAGGCTGCCGCGGGCCAGGTTGATGAGCACGCCGAGGCCCGTGTCGCCGCCGGTCCACTCCGCGACGATCGCTCCGACGACGGCGAGCGTCACGCCGATCCGGAGCCCGCCCAGGATTCCCGGCAACGCCGCGGGCAGCTCGACCAGGCGAAGGCGCTGGCTGCGGGTCACCCGGTAGCTGCGGGCCATCTCCAGCAGCCGCCGGTCGACCCCGTGGACGGCGACGACCGTGCTGATCGCCACCGGGAAGAAGACGATCAGCGCCACGATCAGCGCGTGGGCCAGCAATCCGCTGCCGAACCAGAGCGCCATGAGCGGCGCGAGCGCGAGGATCGGGACGGCCTGGGCGGCGACGAGGTAGGGCGACGCCACCCGGTTGGCAAGGCTGGACCGCGCCAGGACGTAGCCGGCGAGCATGCCCGCCAGCGCCCCGCCCGCGAACCCGATCCCGATCTCGGCGAGCGTCATCGCGACGTGCGGCTCCATCGTGCCGTCGGCCCAGGCCGCGACGAACCGCTCGCCGACGACGAGGGGTCCGGGCAGGATGAAGGTCGGATAGTTCCCGACGAAGACCAGGAGCTGCCAGCCTGCGAGGAACGCCGCGAAGGCGAGCAGGGG
>JARLHH010000234.1 GCA_031292335.1 Candidatus Limnocylindrales bacterium
CCTGGCGCTGGACGAGCGGCACGGCGATGCCGCTCACCAGGCCCGCGGGCCCGTCCGCCGTCATGTCGTGGGCCAGCGGCGCCAGCATCGGCTCGGGCACCCGTCGACCGGCCAGGCCGCGCGCGAACGCGGTGCTCGGCGCGGTGACGGGCGTCTCGCCGACGGCGCGCTGGACCGGAGCCAGCTCGCGCCAGGCTGCCGGGCGCGCCTCGCCAGCCGGTGGAGCACCTGCGTCGGTGTCGGCCTCGGGGGTGGACGTCCCGGGCATGGACGTCCCGGGCGCACCGGGCGAGTCATCCTCCAGGCCCGCGGTTCCGCGAAGCCAGCTCCTGAATGGCCAGCGCACGACGGACTCACTCCTCTTCGGTCAGGCGCCGGTTGATCGATGCGATCTCCGCGACGAAGCGGGCCCGGTCCGGGTGCTCCAGGTCGAGGATCTCGTTCATCGGCCAGTGGAAGTGGTAGGCGACGTACGCGACCTCCTCGAAGAGGCGGTCGGCCGCGTACGTCACGACCCCCCCGGCGAGGCGCCCCCGATCTCCACGTTGAACTCGTGCTGGCAGGACGGGCAGGTCACGGCGGCCTGCGACGTCCCCTCCTGGTTGACCCGTCGGTACAGGTCCTGCAGGAATGCCAGGTCCGACGCGAACATCCCCTCGATCACGCGGGGCGTCACCTGCGGGACGCTGCCCAGCCTGGTCACGACCTCGCTGAGCAGGAGCACCGTCAGGTAAGCCTCGTTGTCGCGGACGCGCGGATCCCGGAGCGGGGCGATCTCGTCCCGGGCCGTCGCGAGGCGCATGGAGCCCTCGCGGTGGAGGACGCCCGCGTCGTCGACATAGCCGCGGGGGAGCACGAACGGGAACTCGGTCCGCAGGCCCGCCGGCGCGGGGCCGGGCGCGCGCATGGCGGCCGGCCCCGCGATCAGGTCGAGCACCACGTCACTTCACCCGCTCGAGCCGCTCGCAGACGATCGTGACGCTCTCGACGGCCGGGGTGTTGTCGCCCGCCTTCATCCCCGTCGCCTCGAGCTTGGAGATCCAGGCGTCGAAGAAGTTGTAGCGGGCGACCTCGGCGTGGGTGAAGTCGAGCTGGACGATGGAACCTTCCCGGCGCGCGCCGACGAGGTCGCCGTCGCGCGCCGCCTTGTGCCAGTTCCAGAGGTCCATGCTCGCGTCGGCGGCGCGCTTCAGCGTGATCGTGGGCGGCTTCTGGGCGCCGATCATCTGCTTGACGATCGGCTTGCCCAGGATGTCGTTGGCCTTGAGCGTGACGACCTCGATCTCGGAGACGATGCCACTGACCTCCTGGAACGTGGCGATCGTCGTGCCCTTGACCTCGATCTTGAAGCGCTGCGCGACAAGGGCATCCTGCGGCAGCGAGGGAACTCCAGCTGGCATGTGTCAGTGTCCTCCTGTCGGTCGGTTCGTGGTCCGGTCGATCACGCCGATCACTCGGTGAGCGACGTGCCGCCCGAGAACTGGGCAAGGCGGAAGATCACGAACTCGGCCGGCTTGACCGGTGCGATTCCGATGTCCACGATCAGCTGGCCGGCGTCGATCGTCTCGGCCGTGTTGTTCTCGCCGTCGCATTTCACGTAGAAGGCCTCGGCCGGCGACGCGCCGAACAGCGCGCCGTCGCGCCAGGTGCGGACCAGGAACGCCCCGATCGTGCGCTTCACGCGCTCCCAGAGGTCCATGTCGTTCGGCTCGAAGACCACCCATTGCGTCCCGAGCAGGATCGACTCCTCGATGTAGTTGAAGAGCCGGCGGACGTTGAGGTAGCGCCAGGCGGGATCGGACGAGAGCGTCCGGGCGCCCCAGACGCGAATCCCGCGGCCGGGGAAGGTGCGGATGCAGTTCACCCCGATCGGGTTCAGCTGATCGTGCTCGGCCCGCGTCAGGTTCAGCTCCAGCGAGATGGCGCCGCGCACGATCTCGTTCGCCGGCGCCTTGTGGACGCCCCGCTCCCCGTCGCTGCGGGCCCAGATCCCCGCCATGTGGCCGGA
>JARLHH010000235.1 GCA_031292335.1 Candidatus Limnocylindrales bacterium
CGGATCATCACCCCGATCGGACGCCGGATCGACCTGACGAGTCCGCGGGTGGATGCCCGGCTCCCGGACGGGTCGCGGGTCAACGCCGTGATCGAGCCGCTCTCGCTGGTTGGGCCGGTGATCACGGTCCGAAAGTTCGCCGCCCGGCCGTTCACGGTCGAGGACCTGGTCCGCTTCGGCACCGCGACCGCCGAGATGTTCGACTTCCTGCGGGCCTGCGTGGAGGTGAAGCTCAACGTCTTCGTTTCCGGTGGCACCGGCTCGGGCAAGACGACGACCCTCAACGTCATGTCCTCGTTCATCCCCGAGGACGAGCGGATCATCACGATCGAGGATGCCGCCGAGCTCCAGCTCCGCCAGATCCATGTCGTGACCCTGGAATCGCGTCCCCCGAACCTCGAGGGCTCGGGCGAGATCACGATCCGCGACCTGCTCCGCAACGCGCTCCACATGCGGCCCGACCGGATCATCGTCGGCGAGTGTCGCGGCGGCGAGGCGCTGGACATGGTCCAGGCGATGACAGTCGGCCAGGAGGGATCGCTCTCCACCGGGCACGCCAACACGCCCCAGGACATGCTGCGGCGTCTCGAGACGATGGTGCTGATGAGCGGCTACGAGCTGCCGCTCCGGTCGATCCGCGAGCAGATCGCCTCCGCGGTCGACCTGATCGTCCACACCGCGCGTCTCAAGGACGGCAGCCGCAAGATCGTCAACATCACCGAGGTCTACGGGATCGAGGAGGACGAGATCCTGACCCAGGACATCTTCGCCTTCGAGCAGACCGGGATGCGCGACGGGAAGGTCGAGGGGACCCTCAAGCCGACCGGGATCCGGCCGACCTTCATGGGCAAGTTCAAGGAAGGCGGAATCCAGCTGCCGCCGGGCGAGTTTGGCATCCCCGCCCCCGACCCGTCACGGCCGTCCCAGGCCCGCCACGGGAAGGGACGGGTCGTCGCGGAAGAGGGGCACCAGGCGCAGGACGCGTCACGGCCCTCCGTCGGCTACGGCCACGCGGTCACGGCCGGCGGCATCGTCTTCCTGTCCTCCATGGGACCCATCGACCCCGAGACCGGCCGCGTCGTGGGCGACTCGATCAAGACGCAGACAGGCCAGTGCCTGCGCAACGTGAAGGCGAGGCTCGAGGAGGAGGGA
>JARLHH010000236.1 GCA_031292335.1 Candidatus Limnocylindrales bacterium
CGGCCCGGGGCATCACCGGCCGGTCGGGCCGCTCGTCGCGGCGCGGCTCGCGATCGTCCCGACGCGGGGGCCGGTCGTCGCTGCGCGGCGGCCGGTCGTCGCGGCGCGGACCGCGATCAACGGGGGCGGGGAGCGGCTTGGCCGCCGCAGCTTCGCGCTTGGGTGCAGCGCCCCCGAGCGCCGCCCGTGGAGCGGCCACGATGCGCGCGGGTTCGGCGCCCATCCCGAGGACTCCCCGGCTGCCCGGGGTCAGGATCTCGAAGTCGAGCTCGTCCAGGCCGACGCCGAACTCGTCTCGAGCGTGGCGCAGGGCCTCTTCGACGGACTTGCCGGTGAACTCTTGGTACGCACTCATTGCTCAGCGCTTTCTCCCTCGACGGCCCTGACGGCCTCGTTCTCGCGGCCGCACCGTGGCCGCCGCGGAAGCAGAGCGGACGGCAGGGGTGCGGTCGGTGGGCGGCCGGACGGTTGCCGGCTTGGCGGTGGCGCCCGGAGTCCCCCGGATCACGGCCTTCGGCTCCTCGACCGGGAACCGCGGACGGTGATCGCGGGCGAAGCCCGGCGAGTATCCGAACAAGGGGAACATGGAGCCCCAGCCGACGATGAGGTACTGCTGGGCGATCCCGAAGATCGTGGTCACGATCCAGTAGATGAACAGGCCCGCGGGCAGGAACCCGCCGTAGGCAAGCGAGATCAGCGGGAGGAACAGGACGAGCTGCCGCTGGACCTTCGAGTTCTGGTCGCTGAAGGCGGCCGTGGACGGGGGCATGGTCATCCGGCTCTGGACCAGCTGGAGGACCGCGGAGGCCGCGGCGAGCACGCTGAACCAGCTCAGGAACGGGATCTTCGGGAAGAGAACCGAGACCTTCGAGACGTCCAGGTTGCCGAGCCACGCGACGGTCGTGTTGATGCACGGCGCGTATGCGTTGTAGGCGGCCGTGCCCAGGTGGTTGACGCACGTGTAGTCGACCAGGTGGAGCCCGAAGAAGCTGAACATCGCCTGGGGGTTCGGGTTCGTGAGGCCCTGGCTGATCACCGTGTAGATGATCATCAGCAAGGGGAGCTGGAGGAGCATGGGCAGGCAGCCGGAAGCCGGGTTGACCCCGCGCTCCTTGTAGAGCTCCATCTGGGCCTGGCTGAACTTCGCCCGGTCACCCTTGTAGCGCTTCTGGAGCTCCCGGACCTCGGGCTGGATCAGCTGCATCCGCTTCGTGGAGACGATCTGGCGGCGGAACAGGGGGATCAGCGCGGTCCGCACGATCAGCGTCATCAGGATGATGGCGATCCCGACGTCTCCGGTCAGCTTCTGGAGCCAGACCAGCAGGATGTAGAGCAGCTGGAAGATCGGGTTGAAGACCCAGGCCAGGAGCGAAACGGGGTCGGCCCCCGGCTGGGCGGGCGTGAGCGGCGGCTTTGGCGCGGCGGTCGCGGCCACCCCGCCGCTGCCGGCGGGGACGATCCCGGTGCTCGTGCAGGCGGCCAGGAGGAGCGCCAGCCCGACGAGCAGGAGCAGCGGGAGCAGCAGCTCGCGGCGCGGACGGGGAACCGACACGTGGAGCTGCCTCACCTAGCGGACCGGGTCATAGCCGCCCGGGTTCCATGGGTGGCACCGGGCGATGCGCCGCGCCCCCATCCAGCCTCCGCGGATCAGGCCGTACTTCTGGATCGCCTGCTCGGTGTAGTGCGAGCAGGTGGGGTAGAACCGGCAGCTCGACGGGAGCCACGCGAACACGATTCGGTAGAGCCGGATGAGCCCGATCCCGATTCGCTTCACGAGGACGTCGATCCTCCCAGGACCCCTCCGCGCCGGAGGAGCCGTTCCAATGTCTCGACGAGCGCCCGGTGGTCCGCCGCCACGAGCGCCGGTCGGGCGATGATGAGCACGTCCCAGCCCGGCTGGAGCGAGGGCGCCATCGTCCTGAGCGCCTCCCGGAGACGTCGCCGCGTGCGATTCCTGACCACGGCGCCCCCGAGGGTCCGGCCGGTTGCGAAGCCGAAGCGGACTTCGTCGAGATCGGTTGGGCGGAAGCGGACGGTCATCAGCGGGTGTGACCTGGTGGCCCTGGACGCCTGGAGTGCCGTGAAGTCCGCCGGCCGGGTGAGCATGGCGAGCCTGCGCTGGTCGCGGCCCGATGTCGGCGTCAGGCCGTCAGCTGCTTCCTGCCTCGTGCGCGGCGAGCGGCGAGCACCCGACGGCCCCCGGGGGTCTTCATCCGGGCGCGGAAGCCGTGCTCCTTGGCGCGATGGCGCTTCTTCGGCTGGTAGGTCTGCTTCATCGGGTGTCGTGGTCCTCAACCGTCCGGCCCCAGGGGTTTCGGTCGTTTCGTCCCCAGAAGGCACGCAAACGCGCCGCACGCACGGAGGCGCGGGGCGCGTCAACGCCGGGCGATTATAGGAAGGTGCCCTTCGGAGTGTCAAACGACGGCTGCCTTGAGGCGCTCCGGCGCGGTCGCGGCCGACCCCCGCGGAGCGCCTCCTGTATACTCCCCTGGAGTATCGCGGTTTGGGTGTCCGATTGCCTTGCGGGGCCGGACCGGGCGGTGCTACGATGCGTCGGCCCACGGTCGCCGGGACGCCTGCGGGCAACCTCGGTGGAACCCCGGGGCTGGCCCAGGAGCGCTCGCCCAGCCTGCTGGGAGAACCTCCATTTGTCGATTGAGCTTGTCCGCGTGCGGTCTGCCGTGCCCAGGACCAGCCGCCGAACATCTCCTCCGGGCCGAGCGCCCGGATCAAGCAGGTCCGTCCGTTGGATACACGACACATCTGGCGCGCGGCCCTCGGAGAGCTCCAGGTCGCCCTTTCGCCGGCCAACTTCGAGACGTGGCTGCGTCACACCTCGCTGGTCGAGGTGGACGACACGCGGTTCCGGATCGCCGTCCCGAACGGGTTCGCGAAGGACTGGCTGGAGACGCGCTATCGCTCCCTGATCTCACAGACGCTGGCCCGGATCGTGGGCTACAGCGTCGCGGTGGAGTTCGTGGTGCGGCCCGATGCAGGCCTCCCCGAGCCGGGCACCGAGGGGACCGCCGCGCCGCCGCCCGAGGTTCGGGTGGAGCCGACCAGGGTCGGCGGTGAGGGCTCGTCGGCCAACGTCAACCCCCGCTACACCTTCTCGAACTTCATCGTCGGGTCGGCCAACCGGCTGGCCCACGCGGCCGCGCTTTCGGTGGCGGAGCGGCCCGGCCACGCGTACAACCCGCTCTTCCTCTACGGCGGCGTGGGCCTGGGCAAGACCCACCTCATGCACGCGATCGGCAACGCGGTCGTGGCCCGTTTCCCCCGCAAGCGGGTGGTCTACGCGACCAGCGAGAAGTTCACGAACGAGTTCATCACGAGCATCCAGCAGGGCCGGATCGACGACTTCCGGTCGCGCTACCGGCGCATCGACCTGCTCCTGATCGACGACATCCAGTTCATCGCCGACAAGGAACGGACCCAGGAAGAGTTCTTCCACACCTTCAACGCCATCCACGAGGACGGCAAGCAGATCGTCCTGTCATCGGATCGCCCGCCGAAGCAGATCATCACGCTGGAGGAGCGGCTCCGGAGCCGGTTCGAGTGGGGCCTGATCGCGGACCTCACGGCGCCCGATCTCGAGACGCGCATCGCCATCCTGCGGGCCAAGGCGGAGGATTCGGCCGTCCCGGTCGGATCGGACGTCATCGAGTTCATCGCGCGCAAGGTCGTCAGCAACATCCGCGAGCTCGAGGGCGCGCTGAACCGGGTCGTGGCCTACGCGAGCATGGGCGCCATGCCGATCACGATCGAGCTGGCCCAGGCCGTCCTCTCCAACGTCCTGTACAACCCCAAGAAGCGCCAGGTGACCACCGAGAAGATCGCCCGGGCGGTCGCCGACTACTACGGGGTCGGCCTCGACGCCCTGCGCGGCCAGAAACGCGACAAGGCGATCGTCACTCCCCGCCAGATCGCGATGTTCCTGATGCGCGAGGAGACGGACGTCTCGCTGCTGCGTATCGGCGCCGAGCTGGGCGGACGGGATCACTCGACCGTCCTCCACGCGTACGACAAGATCAATCGCGAGGCGGCCCTCAACGACGAGATGCGCCGGGACATCGCCGCTGTTCGCGAGATGATCTACGCCGACTGAGCCGGGGGCCGGCTGACGTGCCCCCCGCGATCATGCCCGGACCTCACCGGCCAGCGCGGGTTCGTGTGGATAAAGAGCCGGATTCGGTGGAAAAGCCTGTCGTGGTGTGGACAAGGAGTCCCTGCCGGCGGGCCGTCACGGCGGACAAGTGGCGCCGCTCGCCGGCGTCCGTGGCCGTGCTGACGGCATCGTCGTCCATCGTCCACACATTCGTCCGTGCTCGGCCCACCGCCGCAGGGGCGCGTCCGCTGTTCCACGGGCTGCCTGTGCACCGGGAGATCGAGCGTCCCGGAGCGTGGCGCTCCACGCCGTCAACACCATGATGACGACGGTGATGACTCGATATGCGACCATGAACCAGACTACGAATCGATCGCGTTTCGGCCAACCGGGCCACCCCTGCCCGCCCCTGTTCCGAACACCCGGAGTGACGTACCCGTGAACCTCTCCGTCATCTGCGAGAACCTCGCCCGCGGCCTCTCCGTCGTCGGCCATGCGGTCTCCGGACGCAGCACGCTGCCCGTCCTCGCCAACGTCCTCCTGCGGACCGAGGACGCCGGCCTGAAGCTGACCGCGACCAACCTGGAGATCGGGATCACCTACTGGGTTCCCGGCCGGATCGAGACGGACGGCGCGATCACCGTCCCGGCTCGCCTCTTTGCGGAGATCATCAGCGGGCTTCCCTCGCAGGAGCGGGTCGACCTCGAGCTCCGGAACGGGGATCGCCTCTTCATCCGGGCCGGACATTTCGAGACGACCTTGCGGGGCATCGACGCGGACGAGTTCCCGGCCATCCCTGCCGCGGGCGAGCGGCCGACGACCCGGATCAGCCAGCGCATCCTGCGCCGCGCCCTGTCAGAGGTCACCTTCGCGGCCGCGTCCGACGAGGCGCGTCCGATCCTGACCGGCGTCCTCACGCGCTTCGAAGGGGATCGCCTGACGCTGGCCGCAGCCGACAACTATCGGATCGCGATCACGACGATCCCCACCCTCGATCCCGTCGAGGACACGAGCGTCGTGGTTCCCGCCCGCTCGTACGCCGAGCTCGCGCGCGTCCTGGCCGACACGGATGACCCGGTCGAGCTGATCCTTTCACCCCAGAAGAACCAGATCCTGTTCCATGTCGAGGGCATCGACGTGGTGAGCCGCCTCATCGACGGCCAGTTCCCCAACTACCAGCAGGTGCTCCCCACGACCCACGCCACCCGGGTCGAGGTGGACCGCGACGACCTTCTCAAGGCGGTACGCCTCGCCGGCTACATCGCGAGCTCGTCGGCCAACATCGTCAAGATGCAGGTCGCGCCCGAGGGGACCGCCCAGGTGCTGGTGGCGGCGGCCGCGGAGGTCGGCGATCACCGCGGGCTCGTCGACGCGACGATCGAGGGCGACGGCACGACGATCGCCTTCAACGCCCGCTACCTGAGCGACGCCCTCCAGAACGTCGACGCCGACCGCTTCGTGATCGAGCTGAACGGGCCGCTCTCACCGGGCGTCTTCCGACCGGCGGACGGGCGCGACTACACGCACGTGGTCATGCCGGTCCGGACGACCTCGTAGGCGCCGACGCGGCGGCCTCCGGACGGGCCGCCTCCACCCCGGTGCGCACGTCCATCTCGGTCCGGGGCTTCCGCGGCTACGGGTCGCTCGAGGCGGCCTTCGGGCCCGGAGCCCACCTCGTCTGGGGTCCGAACGCGGCCGGCAAGACGAGCCTGCTGGAGGCGCTCGTCGTGTGCGCCCGGGGCTCCTCGCACCGGACCGTGACGGACGCCGAGCTGGTCCGCTGGGACGCGCCGTTCGCCCGTCTCGCGACCCGCCGCGAGCAGCCCGGCGAGGACCCGCTGGAGCTGGAGGTCACGCTGGTGCGTGACGGCCCAGCGGGCGGGCGGAAGCGAATCCGGGTCAACGGGGTCCCCCGTCGGACCGCCGGGCTCGCCGGGCTCATGCGGGTGGTCATCTTCGCTCCGGAGGAGATGCTGCTCGTGGCCGGTCCGCCCGCGCTCCGCCGCTCAGCGCTGGACGCGCTCGCGGGTCAGCGGATTCCCGCCTACGCGGCCGACCTTGCCGCATACGGACGCGCGCTGGCGCAGCGCAACGCGCTCCTGCGGGCGATTCGCGAGGAGCGCGCGACGCCCGACCAGCTGCCTCCCTGGAACGCGCGGCTCGTGGAGTCGGGCGCGCTCGTCCTCGACGGGCGGCGGCGGATCCTCGAGGCGCTCGTCGCGCCGCTCGCGGCCGCCCACGCGGAGATCGCCTCGGACGAGGGACCCCTCGCCGTGACGTACGAGAGCAACGTGGTCCCGGCTGCGGGCGAGACATCCGCCGGCGCACTGGCCCGCCGGCTTGCCGAGACGGCGGCGAAGGAGGCCTGGAACGGGACGACGCTGGTCGGCCCGCACCGCGACGACCTTGCCTTCCGGCTCGACGGACGCGAGATGGCCACCTTCGCATCGCGCGGGCAGCAGCGCACCGCGATCCTCGCGTTCAAGCTGGCGGAGCTGGACCTCCTCACCGCCCAGGACGGGCGTCCGCCGCTCCTGCTGCTCGACGACGTCTTCAGCGAGCTGGACCCCGCGCGCCGGAGCCACCTGGTCCGCCGCATCGCCGGCCTGCCGCAGGCGTTCGTCACGACCACCACGCTCGACGACCTGGACCCCGCCCTGCGAGCCATCGGGGAAGCCTGGGAGGTGGTCCCGGACGCCGCGCTCGGTGCCCGGCTCGTCGGGCCGTCGGCGGGCTGAGGCGCCCATGTCGCCGGCCCGCCCGTACGACGACGAACGCGTGCCGCGGCGCCGTTCACCCCGCCGCGTCGGCGACCTCCTGCCCGAGGCGGCCCGGGCCCTGGGCCTGGAAGAGCAGCTCCGCTGGGCCCGGGCCGGCGCGGCCTGGGAGCGACTGGTGGTCTCCCGGGTCCCGGCGGCGGCAGGGGGGTCGCGGCCGGTCCGCCTGGAGGGCGACGGAGCACTCGTCGTCGAGGCGAGCGCGCCGATCGTCGGCCAGGAGCTCCTGATGCGGGCCGACGAGCTGCTCGCGGCGTTCGGCGATCTGCCCGACGGGATTCGGGCCGAGTCGCTGCGGGTGGTGGTGGGCAGGGGTATCATCCGTTGACCCCGGCGGGCGGCCACCGCCCGCAGCGCGGCCGCCCGCCACCGGCGTCACGCCGGCCCGCACCCGAGCGTCAGGTCCGTCGAATCGCATGGCCGTCCGACTCCAGATGAAGCTCGGCCTCGTGCCGGAGCATGAGCGGCTCGAGGACTCCCCGGACACCGTTGCCATCGTCGAGCCGACGATCGGGGCGACGGCCCGCTCCAAGGGGAGTCTCTTCCTCGTTGTGACGGGCGTCGGCAAGGGCCGCCGCCTCCGCGACGCTACGCACCTCGCGGCAGACACCATCCAGGGCGAGTACTACTACGACGAGTCGGCGGGGCTGGTCGTCTGCCTGGAGAAAGCGATCCGCGCGGCGAACCGCCGCCTCCTTGCCCAGCGGGACCGGCTCGGGCTGGGCGACGGGCCGACCGGCCCGATCGGCGTCGGCATCGCCGTCGTTCGCGGCAACGAGCTCTACGTCGTGACGACCGGCCCCGCGGAGGCCTTCCTGGTCCGACAGGCGAACCTGATGACGCTCCCGGACGCCGGCCGCGGACGCGGCCTGCCGATGGAGGACCCCGCGCCGGTCGTGTGGCGCGGCGAGATCGCCGTTCGCGACTCGCTCGTGCTGGTGTCGTCCAACATGACCGAGAAGCTGGGCCCGGACGAGCTCAAGGACGCCGTGGTGACGCTTCATCCGCAGGCGGCCATGGAGCACCTGCATCACCGGTTTGTGGCCGCCGGCGGCTCGGGCAGCGACGCCGCGCTCGCCCTGGAGGCCGGCGAGGTCTCCGCCACCGCCCAACGGGGCCGCCTGGTGCCCGCGCGGCCCCCCGAGCCGCTCGCCGGCCAGCCCGACCGATCCCCGATCCCCCTGGCCGATTCCGTCGGCGACGGCATGGCGGCGGTCTCGTCCGGCGCCAGCCGGGCGCGAAGCGCCGCCGGGAGCGCCCTGACCGGGCTGGCCGGCCGGCTGCAGGACCTGCTCCCCCGTCGCGGGACGCGCTACCGGCGGGTCACGCCCGCCGCCACCCGCCGCGAATCCCAGAAGCGGGCCGCGGTCGCGGTCCTCGCCTTCGTGGGCGTCGCCGCCGTGCTGGGACTCGGGCTGTGGGTCATCGGCGGCGCCGGGGGCACCGCCGAGATCCCCCAGATCAACGCCGGCGAGAACGCGCTCGCTGCCGCGCGAGAGGACGCCCGGCTCGTCTTCGACAACGGCACGGACCTGATCGCCGCCGACCCGCAACGCGCGGAGGGGCTGCTGAAGGACGCCCTCGAGAAGGTGGTGGAGGCCTCGACCGCCGGGATCCCGGCCTCGGTTGCCGCTCCCCTGCGGGCGCAGGTGACGGCGGGGCTGGATCGCCTGTACGGGGTGGTGGAGGTCGCGCCCCAGACGGCCTTCTCGTTTGCCTCGCAGAGCCCGGCCTTCAATCTCGCCGGGCTCGTCCGTGGTCCGGACGGGGCGCCGTACGTCCTGGATCGCACCACGAAGGCCGTCTACCGGATCAACCTGTCGTCCCGCAAGGCGGTCCCGATCATCAAGGCGGGCCAGGCGGTGGCGAGCGCCGGGATCAAGGTCGGGGTGCCGCGTTTCCTCGCCGTGGGCGGTCCGGACCTCCTGGTGCTCGACGACAAGAACATCCTCTGGCGCTGGCGACCCACGGACAGCACCGGGAAGGGCGTCCTGCGCCGGTTGCCGGTCCAGGACGCGGCCTCGTGGGGTACCGACATCCTCGGGATCGGCACGTTCGTCGCCAACTTCGACGCCGCGCTCTACAACCTGTACGTGCTGGAGCCGTCGCAGCAGCAGATCCTGCGCTACACGATGCTCGCGGATGGCTCCAGCTTCCCGGCGGCGGCGACCGGCTACCTGGCGACGCCGCAGGACATCAGCAAGGTGACCTCCATGTACATCGACGGTGAGGTCTACCTGGCCGACGCCGGGGTCGTCGAGCGCTTCGTGGGCGGCAGCTCAGGCGGCTGGTCGCTCGCGGCGCCCGGCGACGACGTGCTGCGTCCCACCGTCGACTACACGCTGATCGACTCGCCGGATCCGCGCCGCCAGGGCACGCTCTACGTCTTCGACGCGGCGAACGCGCGCGTGCTGGCGTTCGACAAGCTGACCGGCGCGTACCTCGCCCAGTACCGTCCCGCGGGCGGGAGCCAGGCATGGTCCCAGCTTCGCGACTTCTACATCCAGCCCCGCTCGCCCGGCCAGGCGCCGGCGATCTACTGGATCGACGGGACGACGCTCGGCACCGCGATCCTCCAGCCGGTCACTCCGGCGCCGAGCGGCGCTCCGTCCGCCAGCCCCGGGTCGGGCGCGTCGACGAGCCCGGTGCCATCACGCACGCCCGGGGCCACGCGCAAGCCGTCGCCGACGCCCCGGCCGACCTAGAACTCGGCGGAAGGCCGGCACTTCGGTGGTCGGCCCGAACGCTTCACCCGGGCCGCGGCGGCCGGAGGTGGGATAATCCCGGCATGGTCGGGCGGCTGATCGAGATGTCCGTCGAGAGCGTGCGGGTCCACATGCTCTCGACCCAGCACGTGGTGATCCTCCGCGAGATGGAGCGCGACCGCTACCTCCCCATCTGGATCGGCCCGTGGGAAGCGAGTGCGATCGCCATGAAGCTCCAGGACCAGGTCCCGGAGCGGCCGCTGACCCACGACCTGCTCTCCACCGTCCTCGACCTGCTCGGGGCGACCGTTCGCGAGGTGATCATCGCGGACCTCGCCGACGACACGTTCCACGCGCGGATCATGCTCGAGGCGGCGGGACGGCAGATCGAGGTCGATTCGCGCCCCTCCGACGCGCTGGCCCTGGCCGTTCGGACCGGCGCCCGGATCTTCGCCGCGGAGGCCGTCCTGGATCGGGCGGGCGTCGAGCCCGACAAGGGACCCACGGGCGAGGAGGGCGGCGAGCCGATCGACGAATCGAAGCTCTCGGTGTTCCGCGACTTCGTGAACTCGCTCGACGTGGAGCCCGGCGCCGACGAGCGACGGGAGCGACCGCCCCGCGAGTGAGCGCCCGGACTCGCCCCGTCGCGGGCGGGTCTGCTTCAGCCCACGATCGTCGAGCCCCTCGCCAGCGCCCGCCGCCGGTTCGCCCACAGGCGGAGGCGCAGGCTCCAGAAGTCCACCACCGAGCGCCAGATCACGGACAGTTTCGCACCGGTCTGCGAGCCCGCCGTCCGCGGGTAGTGGTCCACGCCCACCTCGACGACGTTCCGGCCCGCCGCCCGCACCTTGATGAGCAGCTCGGCGGAGAAGAATGCCCCGCCGGACGCCACGTGGATCCCGGTCAGCGCCTGGCGCCGGAACAGCTTGCAGGCGCAGTCCACGTCCCGGATGCGCAGCCCGAAGAAGGTCCGGTTGGCCAGCCGGTAGAGGCGCGCGTACAGGGTGCGGAGCGCCGGGTCGGCTCGCCGGATCCGGAACCCGACGACGGCGTCCGGGAGATCGGGTCCTGCCAGCCGGGCGGTCAGCCGGCCCAGGTCCGCCACCCGGAACTGCCGGTCGCCGTCCGTGAATGCCACGAGACCGAACTGAGCGGCGCGGAATCCTGAGCGCAGGGCGGCGCCGTAGCCGAGATTCGTGGCGTGGTGAACCACGCGGACGACGCCGGGATTCGCGGCGGCCAGCCGGTCCGCGATCGGTCCCGTGCCATCGGTCGACCCGTCGTCGATGGCGATGATCTCGAACCGGTCGGCGAGCCTGGGCAGCGCCGTGAGCGCCTCCTCGACGAGGCCCTCCAGGTTGGCCTCCTCGTTGTGGGCCGGGAAGAAGTACGAGAGCTCGACGACGCGGGCCGTCGTGGCGGGGGCGACGAGCGGGGATGCGGTGGCGGGAGGGGCGGGCGGAGCGGCTTCGGCCTCGATCATGGCGCTATCGTAGCCGGGCCGACGCTCGCCACCCGCGGCGCCACCACGCGGAGGAGCGACTGGATCCCGCCCGGATCGATCACCTGGTCCACCAGCCAGCGCCCCTCGAGCCCCGCCACATCCTCGTCGCGCCGCACGAGGTAGACCGGCCGCCGGCCCAGGTTGGCGCGGATCACGTCGTCCACGCTGCCGAGGTTCGCGTCGAGGCGGGTCCGGTCGTCGATCACGCTGACGTCGGGGCGCTCGCCCAGGATCAGCTGGCGGTACCACAGGGGCGTGGAGTAGTCCCACCACGTCACGAGGACGGCGTCGGGCGCGACGACCTGGAGCGTCCAGCGGCTCCAGTCGGCCGCGCTGGTGTCCGTCGACTGGTCCACCAGCAGCCGCGTGGTCGGGGCGGCAATCACCGCGGGCGAGATGAGGGCGGCGCAGATGACGGCCGCGGCGACGATGCGCCGCGCCTCACCCCCCCGCCGCCCGGCGTCCGGCTGGACGAACAGCCACGCCTCCAGCGCCTCGATCACGCCGTCCGCGGCGATCGCGAGCCAGCTCACCACGATGAGGATCGGCCCCAGGTAGTAGCGCTCGATGTCCGCGTTCGTATACGAGACGGCGAACCAGCATGTCATCACGAGCCACGTGGCTGTCAGGAGGGCGTACCGCGGCCGCCGGATTGCGGTCACCAGCAAGGCTGCCGGGATGAGCGCCACGAGCGGCCCGAACTGCGCCGTCGCCAGGGTGGTCAGGGCCGCGGCCTTGCCCGTCACGTCGGCCAGGAGCCCGCCGAGCGCGCCGCCGAACTGCAGACCCAGGACCACGTACCAGAAGCCACCCCAGGTGTCCGGGTGGCCGTAGACGAGAGGCGCCCCCATCGCGGCCCGGATCGGCAGCTCCAGGTAGAGCAGCGCGGCGATCCCGAGGACGGCCAGCGCGCAGCGTCCCACCAGGGATGGACGCCGCCAGGTGCCGGGCTCCACGGCGAGGACGAAGAGGGCGATCCCGGGGGCGAGCAGGACGGTGAGCGCCTGGTTGCCCAGGGCGACCCCGTAGAGCGCCGCGGCACCGACGAGCCAGCGATCCGCATCCGCGCCGCCGCTCCGGGCCCGCTTCTCCCAGCCGACGAGCAGCAGGAGCAGCCCGGCGACCAGGGCGAGATGGAGCATGTGCGGGTCGGCGAACGAGCCGACCCGCCACGGGATCGGGGTCAGCGCGAGCAGTAGGCCGGCGGCGACACCCACCAGCGTTCGCGCCGTCAGCCGGCGGACCAGCAGCACGGTCAGGCCGGCCGCCACGCCGAGCGTGATCGCGTTGAGCAGGTTCAGGCGAAGCGCGGGCTCGCCGAACGGAGCCAGCAGGAGGTTCGCGAGCCACCCCAGCAGCACGTAGCTCGGGTATCCGGTCGGATGGGCGGTGCCCAGCACGGGCGCCACGACCTGGAACTCGCCCGTGTCCCACAGGCCCTGACCCGGCAGGAGCGTCGATCGAGCCAGCGCGAATGCCAGCATGCCCACGAGCGCGGGAGCGGCGCCGCCCGCGAGCGAACGCCAGCGCGCGCCGAGCCCCTTCGAGCGGCCGCCCGTCACCAGCCGAGCACCCGTGCCCACACGAGCCCCCAGGTCTCCACCGCGATCGAGACCGCGATCAGGCCGCCGACCAGCAGGCCTCCGCGCGCCGCGCCCCGGCCGTGGCGGGCTGCGAGCCGCTCCGCGCCGAGGGCGAGCGGGACGAGCAGGAACGGCGCGAAGTCGAGGCTGAACCGGTACCCGAACTGGACCCATCCCTGCGAGAAGTGCATCAGGTTGACGATCGCGATGGCGAGCGTCGCCAGGAATCCACCCAGCACGCGCCGGTCGCGCAGGAGCGGCAGCGCCGCCGCAGCCACGAGCCAGGCCGGGCTGGTGAGGAGCAGGCTCATCCCCACCGGGTTCGGGACCAGCCAGGAGCAGCCGGCCGAGCTCCAGAGCTCCCGCGCCACGCCGGCGTCGCAGGCGGGCATGATCTCCGGCAGGCCGCCCAGCATGATCCCCAGGTTCTGGGGGATGTAGCGGATGTCCTGGAGCGCCCACGCCGCGTGGTAGTTGAGCTCCGGGTAGGCCCAGACCTCGTACTGGTAGAGCGACTCGTAGACGGGGTTGAAGAGGGTTCCGGTGACGACGAGGTTGTAGACCAGGAGCGCCCCCACCGGGATGGCCATGCCCACGGCGGCGCTGGCGGCCCGCCGGGTCCACGAGCCGCCCCCGCCGACGAAGAGCAGGAAGACGGCCCCGAAGACCACGGTCAGGCGGCTTGTCACGGCGAGGCCCAGCAGGAGCCCGGCGACGACCTGGCGCCGGTCCAGGAGCCACCGCGACCCCCCCGCCTCCGGCTCTGTCGATCGATCGTCGGCATCGAGCGCGATCGCGACGGCGGCGAGCGTCAGCCCAACCGCGACGACATGGGCCAGGAACCACGTGGTTCCCAGCGACGAGGCATACCAGAGCGCGGTGCCGGCCCCCAGGAAGATCGTCAGGGCGGCCCGCAGCCCGGCCCGGATCGGGAGCCGGCCAAGGAGCCAGAAGGCGAGCCCCACGTCGAGCGCGCCGAGCACGACCGCGAGGAGCGTCTCGTCCGTCGCCATGCCCCAGATCGCGACGAATGGAAGGAGGATCACCGCGGGCAGGGGCGGGAACGGGATCATGCCCCGGCCCGTCTTGTTCCCGGCGGCGTCCACCACGGGCACGACGTCGTTGAAGAAGTCGTTCCCGGGCGTCGTGGCCGTCGGAGCGACCGGGTACTGGATGGAGACCTGGCCGTGGAGGTAGGCGTCCGCCTGCCAGACGAAGTGGTTGTAGACGGTCGGCCAGAACGGGCGGGTGAGGAAGTAGAGCAGGAAGAAGGCGAGCATCAGGCCGGCCCCGGCACCGAGCGCGGAGCGAGATGGAGCGGTGGCGTCCATGCGAGGAAGTGGGGCAGGGGCAGCCGAAGCCTCGGCTATACTCCGGTTCACCTCAGCGCTCGATCACGGAGGCCGTTCCCCTTGGCTGGCCCCGCACCGGGCGAGCGGGCGCGGGCGGGCGAGCAGGCCCGGGTGCGGCTTCGGGACGTCGCCGTCCCGCTCGGCGTCCTTCTCGCGCTCGGCCTCGTCCTTCGGCTCATCATCGCATACGTCCTCCTGCCCGGGTCGGGCTTCAAGGTCGACGTCGCCTCGTTCAACGGCTGGGCGGTGGAGCTCGCCCGGAACGGGCCGTACGGGATCTACGACCGCCCGATCTTCATCGACTACACGCCCGGCTACCTGTACGTCCTGTGGGGCCTGGGCCTCCTCGCGCAGCTGCTGGGCGGGCCCGGCGCCGGGCCGGGCGACCTCCTGAAGCTGCCGGCGATCCTGGCCGACCTGGGACTCGCCGTCGCCGTCTTCCAGCTCGCAGCGGACCTCGGCGCCCGTCGTCGCCCGGCGCTCGCGGCCGCCGCGCTGGTCCTGTTCGTGCCGGTCACCTGGTTCGACAGCGCGGTCTGGTCGCAGGTCGACTCCGTCGGGACGCTGGTTCTGCTCCTCGCCGTCCGCGACCTGTGGCGCGGGCGCGACGAGCGCGCCGCCCTGCTCACGACCGTGGCGGCGATCATCAAGCCCCAGTTCGGGATCCTGATCCCGCTGGCGGCGGTCCTGATCATCCGGCGCAACCTCGTCACCCGGCCGCCCGGCCACGGGCCGCGGCGGATCCTGACCACGACGCTGGTCGGGCTGGTCACGGCCCAGGTGCTGTGCCTGCCCTTCGGGCTGACCATCGTCGGCCTGCTCCACCAGATCATCGACACGGCGGCCGGCTACCCGTGGCTGACCGTCAACGCGTTCAACCCGTGGGCGCTCGTCACGCAGGCCGGGGCGGGCCTTGCGCTGAATGGGACCTGGATCCGGGATGCCACCCTGGCCGGGCCGGACGGAGGGGCGGGATTCCTGGTCCTGGGCCTGCCGGCGGTGGTGGTCGGCAGCGGCCTCCTGGTCGGCGTGATCGCGTTCCTGGCCGCCATGATCTGGCGCCGCGACGACCGGCGGACGTTCCTCGTCGCCCTGACCGTCCTGGCGATCGCCTTCTTCGTCCTGCCCACCCGTGTCCACGAGCGCTACCTCTACCCGTTCTTCGCGCTCGGGGCCGTGCTCGTGGCGGTGAGCCCGCGCTGGATCGGCGTCTACGCGGCCCTGGCCGTCGCGAACACCGCGAACCTCTACGGGATCCTGACCGAGCCCTTCTATGCGAACCTCGGGCTGGAGCCGATGCTCGGGGCGCTCGGCGGCCTGGGGGCCCAGCTGGGGGACGCGGCCCGGTCGTGGGGCGGGGTGGCGAGCAGCGCCGTCGTCCATGCGGGTGGGCTGGTGGCGGGGCTCGCCTACCTGGTCCGGCCCGCACCGGAGGAAACCGACGTGACGGCCGCCCTGATCGCGGGCGACGCCGGGCGAGCGCCTGCGGCCGCCGGCCCTGGCGCGCCGGCCGACGC
>JARLHH010000035.1 GCA_031292335.1 Candidatus Limnocylindrales bacterium
CGGGTTATCCGGGTGTATGTCTGCACCATGTGCGGCCGCATCGGAACGGAGGACCTGCCTCTTGTTGACCTGGCCCGAGGGACAGCCCCGCTGGGGTCGTCAGCCTTCGGACAGCCACTGCGCGATGTCGCCCGCCGAGGGAATCCTGCCGTAGCTGCGGATCCGCCCGTCGATGATCAGGCCGGGGGTGCTCAGGATGCCGTGGGCGACGATCTCGCGCGGGTCGGTGACGTGGACGACCTCGGCCTCGACCCCGGCCAGCGTGATCGCCTCCCGGGCGTTCGCCTCCACCCGCCTGCAGTTGTTGCAGCCGGGCCCCAGCACTTCGATGGTGCGCATGGTTCGTTCTCCTACGCGATGAGGAAGTTGAACAGGTAGCCGACGAAGAGGATTCCGGCGGTCACGATCCCGGCGAAGACCGCGATCAGCGGGGTCTTGATGACCTTCTTGAGGATGATGAACTCGGGCAGGCTGATGGCCGTGATCGCCATCATGAAGCCGAGCGTCGTGCCCAGCGGCATCCCCTTGCCGAGCAACGCCTGCACGATGGGGATCGTCCCGGCGGCATTCGAGTAGAGCGGGATCGCGATCAGCACCACGATGGGCACTGCGAACGGGTTGGAACGCCCACCGATTGCCGTCACCAGCTCTGTCGGCACGTACCCGTGGATCAAGGCCCCGATGCCGATCCCGACCAGCAGGTACGGGGCGATCTTGCGGACGAGGTCGCGGGTGTACCCCCACGCGTCCGAAAGGCGCTCGGCCCATGTCAGGCTGATCTGGATCGAGCTGCCGCCTGTGCCCTGGAGCGCCCAGACGTAGTCCTCGACATATCGCTCCATCCGGAGCCGCCCGATCAGAAGGCCGCCGACGATCGCCACGACGAGCCCGGCGGCCATGTAGACGAGGGCGATGCCCGGGCCGAACAGCCCCCAAAGCAGGACGAGGGCGACCTCGTTCACCATCGGTGAGCTGATCAGGAAGGCGAACGTGACGCCAAGCGGGATGCCTGACTCGACGAAGCCGATGAAGAGCGGCACCGCCGAGCACGAGCAGAACGGGGTGACGATGCCGAAGGAGGCGGCAGCCACGGTGCCGGCCAGCACGCCGCGGCCCTCGAGGGCAATCCGGACACGCTCCGGCGGGAAGAAGCTGCGAATGAGGGTGACGGCCGTCACGATGCCGAGCAGCAGGAGGAGCACCTTCGGCACATCGAGGAGGAAGAACGCGACCGCGTCGCCGAGGTGCGAGCCGCGTTGCAGACCGAGCAGGGTGAACGACGCCCAGTCGGCGAGCGGGGCATTGGCGAGCCACGCGACGAGCCACGCCGCGACCGAGGCCCCCACGACGAGGGGCAGCGGCAGACGCGGTCGGTGGAGCGCCAGCGTCGTCACCGGAGCAGCTCGTCGATGATTGTGGCGGCGGCGGTGCAGGCCGCCTCGTCGCGCTCGTAGTAGACGAGGCGGCTATCCGGTCCCTGCCGGGTGGCGCGAACGAGTCCCGCCTCGCGCAGCGTCGCAAGGTGGTTCGACACGTTGTTCTGCCGCTGGCCGAGGGCCGCTGCCATCTCGCAGACGCAGTGCGGGCCGCTTCTCAGCAGGGCCAGGATGCCGGCCCGAGATCCATCGGCCAGCAGGGCGGCCGTCTCCACGGCGGCACTCACCTCCGGGGTGGGCAGATCGAGGCGAGGGCCGGAGAGGACGGGAAGTTCAACGGACATGCGGCGGCCTCGTGGAGGGAGCGGTGGCCGGCAAGCGGGAAGGCTGCCGCGGGCGTCGCGGGAGCGGCCAGGCCAGTCGACATCTCAGGACTGACTGTCTCAACTCTGGCTGATATAACCAAGGGCCATTTGTCACGGAGCGAGGTGCCGGCCAATCTGCATGGGGTACCAACGCCACCGTTGGCATCGTATTGGCAGCCCTCTACACGCCAATCTGGACGAACTCGACCAAGGCGCCGATCGACCCCCGTTGCTCGCCAGGGACGGTCAAGCGTCCTCTATCGCCGGGCGGTCCTCCACCGCTGTGGGTGGCCCGAGGTGAGTGGGTCGGGCGTGGCGGACGACGAGGATGATCGCCGCAGCGAGGACAGTGATGGTCGCCACGATCTGCGCGGTCGGGACGCCGAAGAAGGTCCAGTTGTCGGCCTTGAGCGTCTCCACGGCGAAGCGAACGGCGCCGTACCAGACGAAGAACACGAGGAGCAGGTCGCCGGGCCGGAGCCGGGCCGCGAACCGCCGTGCCAGCCAGATCAGAACGAGCGCGCCGACGAGGCCCGACAGCGACTCGTACAGGAACATCGGCTGGAAGTGCTGGCCGAGGGTCGCGGTCGGGTCGGAGCCCGGCGGACACGCATAGCCCTGGGTGCGGTACTGGCACTCGATGGCGATCCCCCAGGGCAGGTTCGTCGGGGAGCCGTAGAGCTCCTGGTTGAAGAAGTTGCCCCAGCGCGCGATGGCCTGCATCACGAACAGCCCGGGTGCGACCGCGTCCGCCCAGCGCAGGAAGGGCTGCTGCTTCCAGCGTGCGTAGAGGTACGCGGCGACCGTCCCGGCGATGATCCCGCCGTACACGCCGAGGCCCGAGTAGGGTGGCAGCACGATCCGGAGCAGGTCGTCTCGGTAGAGCTGCCACTGGTCGATCACGTGGTAGAGCCGTCCGCCGGCGAGGGCTGCGATCGCGACGACGATCATCGCGTTCGGAAGCAGCCTGACATCGAGCCCTCGCCACCGTGCCTCGTGGCTGATCACGAGATAGGCCGCCGCAAGCCCGACGGCGTAGGCGATGCCGTACCAGTGAACGGCGAGCGGACCGATCGAGAACGCGATCGGGGACGGGGTCAGGTCGATCACGGCTGGAAGTGTGGCAGTGATCGCCGATCCGCCGCGATGCAGGCCTCCTGCAACAGTGTCCCCACCCGACGCTCCACGCGTCAGACGTGAACCGAGGCGACCCTGACTGCCCGCACGATCGCGTCGATCGGGCCGCGGCCGTCCGGGGCCCGGCGCCGCATCGTCTCGGCCCGCTCAACCCGGTAACCCGTCAGCTCGGCGGCGATCTCGGCCGGCGAGACGAGAACGTCCGGGTCCTGGGGGCCGCCGACGCCGTTCGCGAGGTTCGTCCGGTCGTGGGCGACGACCAGGAGCGTCCCGCCGATCGCGACGGCATTGGCCGCCCGCGCGTAGACCGCGCGCCGCTCCTCGCGCGGGAGATGGATGAAGAACAGCGTCACCAGGTCGTACGCCCGGGCCTCCGGTGTCCACTCCAGCAGGTCGGCAAGCTGCCAGTCGACCTCGAGGCCGCCTGCCTCGGCGCGCGCCCGCCCTCGCTCGATCGCCACCCCGGAGAAGTCGACCGCCGTCACCTGCCAGCCCTGGCGGGCGAGCCAGGTGGCGTTGCGCCCGTCGCCCGCCCCGAGGTCGAGGGCGCGCCCGGGCCGGAGCGACCCGATCTCATCGACGAGGGTCGGATCGGGCTCGCTCGACTCGATCGGCTCCTGTGCGGCATGCCGCTGGTCCCACAGCGCTTGCCGGCTCTGCGCGGGCGTCAGGTCGTGGTCGCTCACGGCCAGCCTCGCCGGCCGACCTGGTCGTCCAGGTGGTCGTGGATCCGCGTTGCCATGGCGTCCTCCACGACCGTGTCGGGGTCGCGCAGGCCGCCCAGCGTTGCCCGGACGCCGACGAGGCTGGCGTACAGAGGCGGGCAGGTGGGGCACGCCTCCAGGTGCCTCTCGACCGCTGACCGCGTCGCCTCGTCGAGCTCGCCGTCGAGGTAGGCGGAGACGTGCCGCCGGGCACGCCAGCAGCGCAGGGGCTGGGCGAGGCTGGCCTGGCGCCGCTCGTCGTCCTCGGCGAGCGCGCTCACAAGCTGCATCCGGCCCCGCCGCAGGCGCTGCTTGGTCGCCGGAAGCCCCGTGGACATCGCCCGGGCGATCTCCGCCGCCGTCCAGCCGAGCACGTCGTGGAGCACGACCGTGACGCGGTAGATGGTCGGGAGCCGAGCCAGCGCATCCTCGAGCTCGTCGCGGAGCTCGGCGCGCTCGAGCACGAGCTCCGGTGCCACGGAGTACCGGTCATCCTGCCAGTCGGCCTCGACTGCGTCGATGTCGAGCTCGTCGTGATGCGCACGTGAGCGGTCGATGACGCGGTTGACAAGGCTGCGCCGAAGCCACGCGCCGAGCGAGGCCGGGTCGCGAAGCTGGTCGCGGCGCCGCCAGGCGCCCACGATCGTCTCCTGAGCGCAGTCCTCGGCCTGGTCCGCGTCCCGGACGAGGCGGGTCGCGAGGTGCACGAGCCGCGGGAGCTCGGCCGCGAGCGCGGCCGCGAACTCGTTCCCGTCGGGCTTCCCGTCGACCTGCAACTCGACCCTCGCGGCGTGGCTCAGCGCGCCTTCGATTTCGTGCTGACCCGCAGGAGCGCGTAGAGCGGGCAGAAGCCAACGATACCCGTGACGAGCGCGATCGCGGCGACGAGCGCCACGACGTAGAGCAGGGGCCCGCTGACGGCCCCGCCGACGGCGACCGCGCCGAGCGCGATCCCGAGCACGACGCGGACGACGCGATCGAGGGGAGCCTCGTTGATCTCGAGCTTCATGTCTGGTTCCTTCCAGTGTCGACGGGGCGTCGCCCGTCCGTGCATGGATGACGAGACCCCGCCACGGATCGATACATCCGGCGCCGACACAATCGGGCGAGGTAGAACCGCGAAGACGCCCCAAGCCTGGATGTATCCATCCGGCTCGATGATCCGTCCCTGTGTTGAAGGAACCATGCCCGGACAATGGAAAGGTGCGGATCGTGATCAGCTCACCTGAACCAGCCGGTCGACCGAGGCTCACGGCGCGCGTCCTCCGGCGCTGGCTCCCACCGCTTGCCCGACACGCTCCCGACCTCCTCACGGCGTATGTGGTTCCGGGTCGAGTGGAACCTCGGCTGCGAGAGGCGGCGATGCTCGGCGTCACGTCGATCAACCGCTGTGCGGCATGCGAGAGGGTCCACGGGCGGTGGGGCCGCGCGGCTGGTCTCCGGCTCGAGCGACTCGCACCAGCAGAGGCATCCGCCTACACGTACGGGCAGGCGCTTGCCGTTGTCGGCCTGGCCGGCGCCGAACCGCCCGCCGACCTGAGCACGCGCCACAGGCGCGAGATCGAGGCGGCCGCGATCCTCATGCAACTCGCGAACCTGGCAGGCAACCGGTTCCTAGAGCGAGCGGCGCCTCGCTCCCAACTCCAGGTAGGCGACGCGCGCACAGCTCGGCTCCTTGACGCTGGGATGCGGGTCTTCGATCGTGCCGGAATCGGCCGGGCCCGGGCACGAGTCGCGGGCCGTGCCCGCGGCGACATCCTCGAGATTGGCGTCGGGACGGGGCTAAACCTCGCCGCATATCCGGCGGATGCGTCTCTGCACGGCATCGACGTGAGCGAGTCGGCGCTTGCGATCGCCGCGTCGCGAGCAAGCCGCCTCGGGCGGCGCGTCGCCCTGATCACCGGCGATTCCGCGGCGCTACCCTACCCGGACGCGTCGTTCGACGCGGTGGTCGCCACGTTCGTGCTTTGCTCTGTTGGCGATGTTGGGGCGACGCTCCGCGAGGCCCGCCGCGTCCTTCGCCCCGGCGGCCACGTCCGGCTCCTGGAGCACGCCCGAGGGGAGCACCCGGCCCTTGCCGGCATCCAGCACTGGCTTGCGCCCGCGTGGGCTCGCGCGAGCGGAGGATGCCGACTGGATCACGACGTTGTCGCGGCGGTGTCCAATGCCGGCCTTCACATCGTCGAGGAGCGGCGTCGGGGCGCGGGCGTTCTTGTGGAGATCGTGGCTGCCGCCTGACGTCGCGACGACGCCGCAACGGTCCTGGTGGCCCAGCTTCTCGTGACTATTGGCCCCGCGCATATATATGGCGTTCACATATAGTTCTTCTGGATCAGATGAACGGCGACAAAAACCTCGGGACCGGCTCGACGAATGGAGGCCTTGGAGCGTGATGGAGCGGCAGAACGCCACCCACGACATCGACGAGCTGCAGGCGTCGATGCTCCGTGCGCTGGCCAGCGCGCATCGCCTGCGGATCCTGCACCTGCTCGGTGCCGGGCCATTCGAGGTCAACGAGATCTCCCGCGAGCTGGGCCAGGGCCAGGCTGCGACCTCCCAGCACCTCTCGGCCATGCGGTCGGTCGGCCTCGTCGTGGCGGTCCGGGACGGTCGAACCGTCCGCTATCGCCTGGCCGATCCACAGATCCTTCAGGCCTGCGAGCTCATGCGCTCGGTCCTCGTTCGACGACTGTTGGAGCTCGGCGACCTCGCTGCCGCTGCCTACGAGCCGGCACTCCAAGCCCTTCCATCCACCGAGGTGCATCACTCGTGAGCGGTTCCCTCTCCCTCGTGCTGTTCTCGGGCACCGACGACAAGCTGATGGCGGCCGCCACGCTGGCCGCCGGGGCCGCCGCAATGGACCAGCAGGTCAACGTGATCCTGATGTTCTGGGCCCTTGACGCGTTTCGAAAGGACCGCATCGCGACTGCCCACGGCCTCGCCTACGACGCCGCGCGCCCCCGGCCGAACGAGCCCGTGGAGAACGTCGGCGCGCTGCCCTGGCTGGAGACATTCCGCCAGGCGAAAGAGCTCGGCGAGATGACCATCCGCGCCTGCTCCGGATCGCTCGACGCGCTGGGGCTCGACCCGGACGAGCTCGACCCGATCGTCGACAGCGCGGGCGGGATCGCCTCGTTCCTGATGGCTGCCGAGGGCAGCCAGATCCTCTTCATCTGAACGCTCCCTGGGAGCGACGAAAGGAGCGCCACATGGCGGACACCGAGAAGCTGGTCTTCATGGTCCTGCACGGTCCAAGTCACCCGGAGCACGCCACGATTCCGTTTGTGATGGGCTGCGCCGCGCTGGCATCCGACGTGCAGGTGGTCCTTGGCTTCCAGGCCGACGGCGTGGAGCTTGACCGCGCGGGCGGGGCGGACGCCGTCGAGGCGGCCGGCTTCCCGCCACTCGCCAAGCTCATGGCGGACTTCCAGGAGCTGGGCGGGACGATGCTCGTCTGCGGGCCCTGCATCAAGAGCCGCGGCATCACCGCCGCCGACCTCATCGAGGGCGCGGAAGTCGTCGCCGCCGGTCGATTCGTCGCTGAGATCACCTCGGCAACCAACAGCCTCGTCTACTAGGAGAGCGAACCATGCCTGCCACCGTCACCCCGTCCGAGCTCGAAGCCATCACCGCCGCCAAGGTCGTCGACGCGCGCGGATCGGCCTGTCCGGGGCCACTCCTCGAGGCCAAGAAGGGCATCGGCTCCGTGTCGGTGGGCTCGGTCCTGGAGATCTGGTCGAGCGATCCCGTCACCAAGACCGACATCGGCGCGTGGTCCACGAAGGTCGGCCACGAGTTCCTCGGCGTCCTCGCGGGCGAGGGCTACGAGCGCGTCCTCGTGCGCCGCCGCAAATAGCCGCGTTCGGGCCGCGTCCCACCTCCGGGCGGGACGCGGCCGTCGATCGTCGATGTCCGGTTGGGCGTCGCAGGAGTTGAAGCGCACATGTCAGAGAATCCGTCGGACGAGCGGGCCACCAAGGTCCTGGTGATCGCGACGCTCCTGTGCTCCTACCCGGGCATCGACGCGACGGGCCAGGCGCACATGGAGTACTCGCCCAACACCTACGTTCTCCCAACCCCCGACCCCGTGATGTTCCCGGAGTCGTTCTACCTCTACTGCTTCGAGAAGGGCATCGACGCGATCCTCATCGCCTCCTGCGGGACCGACAGCCCGTACGTCGGCTCGTACGAGCAGCTGGCCGCCCGGGTCGGCTCGACGTACACGCGGATGAAGGAACGCGGCATCGACATCCGGCGCCTGAAGCTGACCGCCATCTGCAGCGTCTGCATGAAGGCATTCGTCAAGGAGATCAACGACATGGAGGCCCTCCTCGCGGAGATCGGCCCGGTCGACCGGCAGGCCGCCGCGGTGGTGGCCTGATGGATGCCCCCGTGGAGACCGACGTCCTGGTCATCGGCTCCGGCATCGCCGGCCTGCAGTCCGCGCTGGACCTCGCCGATCGCGGCTTCAAGGTGCTGGTCGCCGAACGCGAGGCGAGCACCGGCGGGAAGATGATCGCGCTCAGCAAGGTCTTCCCCACGATGGACTGCGCGAGCTGCATCACGACCCCCCGGATGTCGGCCGTCGCGCACCACGACAACATCACCACGTGGACCTACGTGGACGTGGAGTCGATCGTCCCGGCCGGAGACGGCTTCGTGGCGACGATCACCCAGAAGCCGCGCTACGTCGACGAAGGCCTCTGCATCGGGTGCCGGCTCTGCGAATATGCCTGCCCGGTGGAGGTGCCCCACGAGTTCGAGGGTGGGATGGGAGCCCGGCGGGCCGCCTACATCCCGTTCGGAACCGCCATCCCCCAGACCGCCCTGATCGACATCGATGCCTGCGTCTACTGCGGCAAGTGCGAGAAGGCCTGCCCGACGGACGCGATCGACTTCGCCCAGGTGCCGCGGACGCTGACGGTAAACGCGCACTCCGTGGTCCTCGCCACCGGCTACAGGACGACACCCGTCGACGCGAAGAAGGAGTATCGCGGCGGCTCGGCCACGAATGTCATTGGCGCCCTGGACATGGAGCGCCTGCTGGCCCCGAACGGCCCCTACGGACGCGTGCTCCGGCCCTCGGATGGCAAGATCCCCGACAGCGTCGCCTACATCCAGTGCGCCGGATCGCGCGACGAGACGCTCGGCGTGCCGTATTGCTCCCGGGTCTGCTGCATGTACGCCATCAAGCAGGCGATGCTCCTGTCGGGCGCCCTGCCCATGGCGGACATCACGATCTACTACATGGACATCCGGACCTTCGGCAAGGGCTACGAGCAGTTCTACCAGACGGCCCGCTCGATGGGTATCAACTTCGTCAAGGCCAAGGTCGCCCGGATCGACGAGCAGGCGGAGGGAGACCTCACGCTGCGGGTCGAGATGATCGAGGAGGACGGCCGGGTGGTCGACGCGCCCCACGACCTGGTCGTGCTCTCGGTCGGCATGCAGCCGGGCGACGATCCGCGGCGATTCATCAACGTGGACCTGGACCTCGACAAGTTCATCGCGACGCCCGAGCCGAAGCTGGACGCCACGCTGACCAGCCTGCCGGGCGTCGTCGCGGCCGGGACCGCCCTCGGCCCGAAGGACATCGTGGACACCGTCGTCGAGGCGAGCGCCGCGGCCACGAAGGTCGCGCTCTATCTCGGGCCACCCGCGCTGGCGCTGGCCGACCAGACCAATCTCCACGTGGAGGTTCGCGAGCTGAGCGCCGCCGAGGCCGTCATGGCCGCCGGGCTCACGGAGGTGCATGGTGCCTGAGGAGCCCCTGGAGCCGCTCGACGCGTCAGGCGCGGCGGAGCGGATCGGCGTCTACGTCTGCCACTGCGGCGGCAACATCTCCGACGTGGTCGACGTGGACCGGGTCGCCACGGAGGCGGCCGGCCTGGAAGGCGTCGCCGTCGCGCGCCACATCATGTTCATGTGCTCCGACGAGGGGCAGAAGGCGATCATCGACGACATCAAGGACCTCGGCCTGGACCGAGTCGTCGTCGCCGCGTGCACGCCCAAGCTCCACGAGACCACCTTCCGCCGGGCCGTCGTCCGGGCCGGGATGAACCCCTACCTCTTCCAGCCCGCGAACGTCCGCGAACAGGCCAGCTGGGCGCACCCCCACAGCCCGCTCGCCGCGACGCTGAAGGCGAGCAGCCTGGTCCGGGCGGCGGTTGCCAAGGCGCGCCTGCTGGAGCCGCTCGAGAAGGTCAGCGTGGCCGCGGTCCACCGGGCCCTCGTCCTCGGTGGCGGCGTCGCCGGGCTGCGGGCCGCGCTGGACCTCGCCCGGCAGGGCCTCGGCGTGACGCTGGTCGAGAAGTCGCCCTTCCTCGGTGGCCACGCGACGCAGCTGCACACGGTCTTCCCGACCGAGGACCTGGCCCGGCCACTCGTCGGGCGCCTCATCTCCGAGGTCATGGCCCGGCCGGACATCACCGTCCTGACCGGGACCGAGATGGTCGGTGTCACCGGCTACGTCGGCGACTTCACCGCCTCCCTGCGCATGACGCCGCGCGGCGTGAACGCGGACCTCGTCGACATCGACGCGGCGATCGCCGCCTGCCCGGTGGAGGTCCCCAACGAGGTCGACGACGGCCTGAGCCGGCGGCGGGCGATCCACCGGCCCTACCCGGACAGCGTCCCGAACCTGCCGGCGATCGACTGGGCCGCGTGCACCCGCTGCGACGCCTGTGTCAAGGCCGTCGGAGGCCGGGGGATCGACCTGGATGATCGGCCCACGGAGATGGACATCGAGGTGGGCGCGATCGTGGTCGCGACCGGCTTCAACCACTACGAGCCCTACCAGGGCGAGTACGGGTACGGCCAGTCTCCCCGCGTCGTGACGCTCCCCCAGTTCCACCGGATGCTGGACCCGGAGGGCCCGACCGGCGGCGAGCTGAAGATCGAGGGCCGGGTGCCGCGCGCGATCGCGTTCATCCACTGTGTCGGCAGTCGCCAGATCGAGGGCGTCGACCAACCCGGCCCGAGCGGCAAGCTCAACGAGTATTGCTCCCGCGTCTGCTGCACGGCCACGCTCCAGGCGGCCAACCAGGTCCGTTCCCGGTATCCGCAGACGGCGGTGGTGGACCTGTACCGCGACATCCGGACCTACCAGAAGGACCAGGAGGCCTACTACGTGGACGCCTCCAAGGGCGGCGTCCTGTTCCTGCGCTTCGACAATGAGACGCGACCCACGGTGGAGGTGACGGACGCCTCGGACACCTATCCGCTGCGGGTGAAGGTCCGCGACACGCTGACCTTCGGGGCGGACCTGGAGGTGCCGGTCGACCTGGTGGTGCTCAGCGTGGGCGTCATGCCCAGCGACGTCTCCGGCCTCATCGACATGACGAAGGCGCCCGTCGGCAACGACGGCTTCCTGCTGGAGGTGCACCCGAAGCTGCGGCCGGTCGAGAGCGCAATCCCCGGCCTGCTCCTCGCGGGAACGGCCCAGGCGCCGATGGACATCACCGAGAGCACGTCCGCGGCGTCGGCCGCCGTGGCGAAGGTCACCACCCTGCTGGCCAAGGACCACGTCGAGATGGAGCCCTTCGTGGCACGCGTGGACCCGTCGCGCTGCGACGGGTGCGGGCTCTGCCTGGAGGCCTGCCAGTACGCGGGCGCGATCGCCCTCCACGACGTGGAGGTCGAGGAGGGCGTGATCGAGAAGCGGGCGTACGTGAACCCGGTCGCCTGCAAGGGCTGCGGGGCCTGCGTCCCGTCCTGTCCGGTCGAGGCGCTCGACGTGCAGGGCTGGGAGATCGCGCAGTACCGGGCCATGGTCGAGGCCATTACGGCCGAACCCGTTGCCATTGGAGCCTAGTCGATGACCACGACCGAGAAGCCCAAGTCGAAGATGCTCCAGCTCAAGGAGCTTCGCGGAGGCACCCCCCAGGCCCTGCTGGACTCAGTTCGCGAGCACAACGCCGCCCGGGCGGCCATCAAGAAGGCGCTTGCCGGCGGGCCCCGCACCGTGCCGGAGGTGGCCGCGGCCGCCGGGCTCACCCCCCGCGAGACCCTCTGGATGCTGACCGCCATGCGGAAGTACGGGAGTGTCGCCGAGGACACCCAGGACGGCTCCTACATGCGCTACGCGCTGACGACGAAAGAGGCCCGCGCGTGAGCGTGATCGTCGACCACACCCTGCTCCCCGCGCTCAAGCAGTACGGGGCGTTCGACATCGGGGCCTGCTTCAACTGCGGCAACTGCACGGCCGGCTGTCCCCTGTCGAAGGACGACACCACCTTCCCGCGCAAGATCATCCGGTACGCGCAGGTGGGGATGCGGGACAGCCTGCTCTCCAGCAAGGAGCTCTGGACCTGCTACGCCTGCGGGGAGTGCTCGGAGACCTGCCCCCGGCAGGCCGAGCCGAGCGAGTTCATGGCCGCGGCGCGGCGGTATGCGATCGGCAGCTACGACCGGACCGGCCTGGCCCGGACGATGTACACGCGGCCGGTCCTGGGCACGATGATCGCGGTCTTCCTGGCGGCGTTCTTCGCGATCTTCATGGCGGCCGGCCACGCGATCCCGTCGGGCGGGTCGCTCGATCTCTTCGCGTTCGTGCCCGAGGACCTCATCCACACTATTGGGATCGTCGTGATGGTGCTCGTCGCGCTGGCCGGTGTCGCCGGGCTCGTGACGATGGCGCGCCAGGTCGGGCGATCCGAAGGCGTGGGCTGGCGCACCGTGTTCGGCAGTCGCGCGGCCGTGGGCCGGTCCATTCGCGCCCTCTGGGAGTCGATCGGGGTCGAATCGCTCGGCCAGCGGCGCTACCGGGAGGACTGCGACGCAGACAAGGCGACGGTTCCGCTCTACCGCCGCCGCTGGCTCCTCCACGCGCTCACGATGTGGGGCTTCCTGGGGCTCCTCGCCGCAACGATCCTCGACTACGGCCTGGCGCTCGTGGGCATCAAGGCAACCGGCACGCCGGTGCCGATCTGGTACCCGGTCCGCCTCCTGGGGACGATCGCCGGGCTGATGCTGGTGTACGGCGCGAGCATGCTCATCGTTGAGCGCTATCGGAAGGCCAGCCGGTCGGTCGCCCATTCGGCGCCGGCGGACTGGACCCTGCTGGCGCTGCTCTGGATCACCGGCGTCACCGGGTTCACGCTCGAGCTCGCCCTGTACCTCCCGCAGGCGCCCGCCTGGGGCTACTGGGTCTTCCTCTTCCACGTGGCGGTCGCGATGGAGCTGGTCCTGCTGGCCCCCTTCATGAAGCTGGCGCACGTGATCTACCGGCCGGTGGCACTCTTCTTCTACGCGCTCGGTCGGGCACCCGATCAGCCGGACCTTCAGGGAGGCACGCGATGACCGGCAGCCTGGAGCACGTCGCCCACGCGCATGGCGAGCACATGCTCGCCCAGATCGACCGGATGCCCGGCGCCGGGGACATGGTCGGCACCGCGACGCCCGCCGAGCTCCGGGCGCGCCTGGACGAGATGCATGCCTTCCTGACCGAGGTCCTGATCCCGCACATCGCGGCCACCGAGGCCACGCTCTACCCGGAGCTGGAGCGGATGTTCCAGAACGTCCACTCGATGGCGCCGCTCCGTCGCGAGCACGCCGAGGTCCGCCGGGCGACCGCCGAGCTGGCGAGAATCTGCACGCACCTCGGCGAGCAGCGCATCTCCGTCGGCGAGGCGATCGCCCTGCGCCGGGTGATCTTCCAGCTCTATGCGCTCCTGAAGGTGCACCTCGCGGAGGAGCAGGTCTACCTGGACATCCTCGACCGGCGCGAGGCGCCCGAGATGTCCGAGGCGCTGGCCGCGGCGATGGCGCACCCGGGCAGCCCGGAGGTCTGAGCCGGCCGTCGCGCTCACGTGGCCGCGGCCGCTGAAGGGCCGCACCACGCCCGCACCGCGACAACGGTCGCTGCCCGGAGGCCCCACCCGGGGGATCGCTGGTGAAGACGCCCAGGTCGGCATCGAGCCAGTGTTTGGGCGCCGTCGCGCTGCGCAAGCGTGGCCGCGTCAGCCGCCGCCGAGGATCTCCGGCGCCGCGTCAGGGTCCCGCATCCCCACGCCCGGTGCGTCGTCGAGCCGGTCCTCCTTCCCCCAGGCCGGCTCACCGGTCTCCTGGTGCCGCTCGCGCCCCGCTTCGCGTCGCTCGCGGCGCGGTGGCGGCTCCGCTGCCGCCCTATCCGGGGCGCCCGTCAGGATGTGCGTAATCCACGAGAGCAGCGACATCAGCGTCTCCTCCGCGACGATCGAACAGCGTGGCTCGATCCCAAGGGTGCGTCACCGCGTCAACCCTCCGCCGCCGGCCTTGGGGTCGCTGACGGGACCAGGACCTGCGATCCAAGCCCCTGTGTCGAGGAAGTCCAGCCCTCCTGGACGAGGGCTGGACCGCCGGAATCCAGGCCGAGAGCAGGGTGGAGGACGGTAGCCCGGCGCACCGGCTCGTCGAAGGGGCCGTCAACTGGGATGCCGATCTCATCGTCCTCGGCACGCACGACCGCAGCGGCCTTGGGCCGATCCTGCTCGGATCGGTTGCCCGAGCTGTCCTCAATCACGCGCCGCGCTCGGTTCTCGTTGTTCCCGGACCCGGCCGGCCAGCGCGGATACCGGCCGAGGAGCACGGAAGCCGGCCGACGCCGGCAGCGGGTTCCGAACGAGCGAAGTCTTCACGGATCGGTTTCCGACACCCGCCGGGTGGTCACGATCGAGCCGGCCAGCAGCTCCTCGGGCGAGAAGGGCATCGTGAGGAGGTCGTCCACCCCGAGGTCGAACGCGGCGAGCGTCGTCTGTCTCACCCTTCGCTCGTGACGGTTCGATCCCCGGCCAAGGTGATCACGACCATCGGGATGAAGGAACGTCATGACGCGGTCGCGGCCGGACAGCACGCTTGAAGCGTGCGAGCTGCGCAAAATCGAGGAGGTCGTGTTCATGAAGATCGGAGACCCCGGCGTCCGGGGCGATGGCGCATTGGTGAATCCCACGCTCCACGAACTGCAGGACCTCGATCGCACGGTGGCGATCCCGGACGAGGACATCCGGGGGCGGATGGTCAAGGACCGGGACGGTCACGATCTCGGCACGATCGACGGCCTCCTGGTCGACGCGGTCGGGCAGAAGGTCCGCTTCATGGAGGTCGCCTCCGGCGGCATCCTGGGCCTCGGAGAGACCAAGTCCCTGATCCCGGTCGAGGCGATCACGCGCATCACCAACGACGAGGTCTACATCAGCCACACCCGCGAGCACGTGGCGGGCGCGCCCGCGTACGACCCAAAGCTCGTGCGGGAGGACTCGACCTACATCACCGGCCTGTATCCGTACTACGGGTACGAGAGGGACGAAGGCAGCGGGGTCCCGAAGCTGGTCGGCTATCCCTACGCGGCGGGGTAAGCCTGCGCGGCAATTCGCTCTTCCCCCTCGCCCTGATGCGTTGGTCCGAGGCGCACGATGCGGTTCCCCCAACGGGCGCGTCCCTAAGCGCTGCCTGCACCGGGCCCCTTGGTCACCGGTTCATCGACCCGGTAGCCCCGGCGATCGTAGTGTTCACGCAGTCTGGCCTCGTATTCCCGGGTGCGCAGCGACCCGCCCACGTATTCGGGTGACTGCTCGATTGCTGCACGCGAGAGACTGATCAAGACTCTCGACTTGCTCCAGCTGACACGCTCGATCCATTGGGGGGATATAAGCACGTGTCTCCCGGGCAACCAGCTCTGGGTGTCGATGACCAGGTAGCGGATCGCCCAGGTGGCGTCGTCGATGATGAAGTCAGAGACGACGCCAACGTCGCCATCTGCGGCCTGGACGTGATACCCACGCACGTGGTGGGTGCTGCGCAGGTGGGGGTCTCGGCGCATCCCCCGCACTCCCGGGCCCCTGCCCGGCTTGTCGGGGCCCGTCTCGGGCGCTCCGTAGATCCCAAAGGACACAGCCTCGAGTTGTTTCGACACCGGCGCCTGGCTGGACAGGACCGGACTCCGCTCGATCTGCTCCTTGGTCATGTCGACGGAGATGTGCCGCTCCCCTCCGTCGACCTCAAGGAGCGCAGCCCGAGCGATCGATATGTGGATGCCCGTGAGCCAGTTTCCGGTGTCGGCGATGAGATAGCGGATCACCCAGCTCTGGTCGTCGAAGTAGAAGTCCCGTACCGACCCGATCTCGCCGTCAAGGCCGGCCAGCCTGTAGCCGCCAACCACACTGGCTTCCCACAACATCGCCGCGCTCCTTTCGGACGAACGCTACCTCGCCAGCCCTTCGCGAATGGCTTCCAGCTCCTTCCGCCGCCGTGCGGTGACCTTCGGGTACTCCATGTGCACGTCGTTGAACGCATCGAGGATGACCTGGGAGACGATCAGCCGGGCGGTGTCCTTGTCATCGGCCGGGACGACGTACCAGGGCGCGTGCTGCGTGCTCGTCGCGCCCAGGCAATCCTCGTACGCCTCCATGTACCCCTTCCAGTGTTCCCGCTCGCGCATGTCGGCCTGGCTGAACTTCCAGTTCTTGTCCGGCTCCTCGATGCGGGCCAGAAAGCGCTTCCGCTGTTCGTCCTTCGAGAGGTGGAGGAAGAACTTGAGGATCCGCGTGCCGTTGCGATGGAGATGTTCCTCGAGCTCCACGATGGAGCGATATCGATCCCTCCAGATGGTCCTTTCGTCGATCAGCTCGGGCGGGAGGTTCTCGCTTCGAAGGATCTCCGGATGGACCCGAACGACGAGCACTTCCTCGTAGTACGAACGGTTGAAGATCCCGATCCGCCCGCGCTCGGGAAGCCGGGCTGTCGTGCGCCAGAGAAAGTCATGCTGGAGCTCCTCGGCGCTCGGCTGCTTGAAGCTGAAGACCTCACAGCCTTCCGGATTGATTCCGGACATGACGTGCCGGATCGCACCGTCCTTGCCGGCCCCGTCCATCCCCTGGAAGATCAGCAGGAGCGCATATCGGTCGGACGCGTAGTGGAGGCGCTGGAGCGAGCTCAGCTCGGCGACGTGTTCAGCCAGCAATTTCCGATAGTGCTTGTTCGACGTGGCGGCGGGGTCGACGCTCGTCGGCCACTTGTCGAGGTCGACCTTGTCTCCGGCTCCGACCCGGAAGTCGTTCGAGTCGATCTTCATCTCGATCCGTTCGGCACTGTCCGGCCTGGCTGCATGGCTCCAGGTGCTCCTCCCCCCCTCGATCGGGTCATCCCTGCCACCTGATCTGGGCGGCTTCCAGCGGAACGGCAACGCCGTCGAAGTACGGGATGACGCGCGCCGTGTACGCACTCGGAGGGCGGCTCGAAGGCACAGCCGCGCTGTACACGTAGCCGCCAGACGCGCCGGTCAGTCGGCGGACGCGCGTCATCTCCTGCCGCGCGACCGGGCTGCCCGCGGTGCCGTCGGCGTAGAGCTCGACGCGCACCGCCTCGGGATCGAGGTCATCGAGGTAGACCTGTGCCTCGACCACGTGCTCCGCGCCGCGCGTCTCCACCGTCACGTCGCCGAAACGCAGCATGGCCCAGGCTGCTGCCAGCCGGCGCTGCCAGTCGACCATCTCCCTGCCGACCGCGCCCCTGTTGGCCACGCGCCCACGGTAGGCGGCCGCGGCCGGGAGGTACTGCTGCTCGACGTATTCGCGCACCGCGCGGTCGGCGGAGAAGCGCGGCGTCAGGCGTGCCATGCTCTCCCGCATCCGCGCGACCCAGGCCACAGGGATCCCATTTGCGTCGCGCGCATAGAACTCCGGGACCACTTCCCGCTCCAGCAGGTCGTAGAGCTTATCGGCCTCGACGGCGTCCCAGGCGGGATCGTCGCCGTGCTCCTGCCCATCCCCGAGCGCCCACCCCACCTCGGGCGCATACGCCTCGGCCCACCAGCCGTCGAGCTCCGAGAGATTGAGGCCGCCGTTGACGAGCACCTTCATGCCGCTCGTTCCACACGCCTCCCAGGGCCGGCGCGGCGTGTTCAGCCAGACATCGACCCCCTGCACGAGGTGCTCGGTCACCTCCATGTCGTAGTCGCCCAGGAAGATCGCATGGGGACGGACCTCGGGCCTCCGGATGAACCGCGTCCACTCCTGGATCAGGGCCTGCCCCGCGCCGTCCGCTGGATGGGCCTTGCCGGCCACGATGAGCTGGACGGGGCGCTCGGGATTGGCCAGCAGGCGCAGGAGCCGAGCCGGGTCGTGCAGCAGCAGGTTCGGTCGCTTGTAGGTCGCGAAACGCCGCGCGAAGCCGAGTGTCAGCGCGTTGGGATCGAACACCGTGTGCGCCGCGTCCACCGCGTCGGGTGACGCACCGGAGCCGGCGAGCTCCCGAGACAGACGCTCGCGGGCGAAGTCGACGAGGGCCGTGCTGGCGGCGTGACGGAACTGCCAGAGGCCGGCGTCAGGGACGCGGCGAACGTCCTGCTCTAGGGTCTCCGTCGTCCCCAGCCAGCGGCCCTTTCCACCGGCGTCTGTCCACAGGTCGTCGGCCGCCGCGGAGTCCCAGCTCGGCATGTGGACCCCGTTGGTCACGTGGCCGACCGGGACCTCTTCGATTGGCCAGCGCGGGAAGAGCGGCGCGAAGAGGCGCCGGCTCACGGCGCCGTGCAGGCGGCTCACGCCATTGACGGCCCCGCTCCCGCGCAGCGCGAGGTAGGCCATGTTGAAGGGTTCCGACGCGTCCTTCGGGTCCTCGCGGCCAAGGGCCAGCAGGTCCTGGAGCGAGATCCCGAGCGTCTGCGCGGCATATCCAGCCAGGTACTGCTCGATGAGGGCCGGAGCGAAGCGGTCGAAGCCGGCGTCCACGGCCGTGTGCGTCGTGAAGAGATTCCCGGCTCGCGTGACGGCCAGCGCGACGTCGAACGGCTGCCCGGCGTCCTCCATGAAGCAGCGGGCGCGCTCGAGCACCGCAAAGGCTGCGTGCCCCTCGTTCAGGTGGCAGACGTCCGGCGCGATGCCGAGCGCCCCGAGCAGCCGCCATCCGCCGATCCCGAGGAGAAGCTCCTGCTTGAGGCGCAGCTCCGGCCCGCCGCCATACAGCTCGCTCGTGATCCCTCGATGCGCCGGGTAGTTCGCCGCGTCATTGCTGTCGAGCAGGTACAGCTTCACGCGGCCGACCTGCACCTGCCAGGCGCGCAGCCAGACTGAGTAACCCGGCAGGGCGATCTCCAGGCGCAGCCACTCACCGTTCGCCTGGCGCACCGGCGTGATCGGCAGCTGGCCAGGGTCGTTGTACGGGAAGAGGGCCTGCTGCGCTCCCTCTCGGTCGATCACCTGCCGGAAGTAGCCCTGCTGGTACAGGAGTCCCACGCCGACGACCGGCACGCCAAGGTCGCTGGCGGCCTTGAGCTGGTCGCCGGCGACGTTGCCGAGGCCGCCCGAGTAGATGGGCAACGCCTCGCTCAGCATGAATTCCATGCTGAAGTAGGCGACGGAGGCCAGCGACGCCGGTGCGTGCGTCTCCTGGAACCACGCCGCTGCCTCCACGGCGTGACGCCTCGTCTGCACGAGGTCGTCAACGTTCGCGCGGAAGGCGGGATCCGCGAGCACCCGCTCGATCCGGTCGCGCGAGACCGTCTGCAGGACGACCCACGGGTTATGCGTCGTCTCCCACAGTCCGGGATCAAGCTGCCGCCACACCTCGTCGGTCGCGTGGTTCCACGACCAGCGCAAGTTCAGGGCAAGCTCCGCCAGAGAATCGAAGCCCTCGACTTCCATGGGCAGCAGGCCGTAGATCGGATGGCTGACGCGCACCTGTTTGCTCATGGCTCGGACGTATCTCTCCGTGTTTCCCGCTCCGCCTGGAGCCAGTCTCGAGCGGCCTGGCCTTCGCCGCGGACTCGCTCTTCGTAGAGCTCGTAGGCCCGTGCGGCGATCTGCGGCGTCAGGTCGCGCGGTCGCTTGGC
>JARLHH010000237.1 GCA_031292335.1 Candidatus Limnocylindrales bacterium
CGAGCGCTTCGTCATACGTCTCCGCGCGCACCATCCCGAGCACCGGTCCGAAGATCTCCTCCTGGTAGATCTTCATGTCCGGCGTGACGTGGTCGAACATGGTGACCCCCAGGAAGAAGCCGTCCGGGCTGTCGGGATGGACGAACGGCCTGCCGTCCACGACGAGCTCGGCGCCCTCCGACACGCCCGTGTCGACCCAGGCGATCACCGACTCGCGGTGCTCCTTCGAGTAGATCGGGCCCATGTCCATGCCGGGCTCCATGCCGGGCCCGATCCTGAGGTTGGCGATGCGCTGTTCCATGAGCGGTCGGAGCTTCTCGCCGGTGTCGCCAACGGCGATCACGAGCGTCTGCGCCATGCAGCGCTCCCCGGCCGACCCGAACCCGGAGGCGACGGCGGCGTCGGCAGTCAGCTCCAGGTCGGCATCGGGCAGGACCACCATCGCGTTCTTCGCCGACGTGTAGGCCCCCACGCGCTTGCCCAGCCCGGTGCCGGTCTCGTGAACGTACCGCCCGACCGCGGTGGAGCCGACGAACTGGATCGCCTTGATGTCGGGGTGCTCCACGATCGCGGTGACCGCCTCGCGGCCGCCGTACACGACGTTGAAGACGCCGTGGGGGAGCCCGGCTTCATGCCACAGCTCGGCCTGGAGCTGCGAGGCGCCGGGGGTGTGGGACGACGGCTTCCAGACCAGCGTGTTGCCGCACGCGATGGCGATGGGGTAGATCCACATGGGGACCATCACCGGGAAGTTGAAGGGGGTGATCGCGGCGGTCACGCCGAGCGGCTGCCGAAGCGTGAAGGCGTCAACACCGGTCGAGACGTTGGGCGTGTTCAGGCCCGCCAGGTGCACCGGGAGCCCGCAGGCGAACTCCACCGTCTCGAGACCGCGCATCACCTCCGCGAGGGCATCCGGGAACGTCTTGCCGTGATCGCGGGTGATGAGGGCCGCCAGCTCCTCGCGATGGGCGAAGAGCAGCTCGCGGAACCGGAAGAGGACCTGGCTTCGGGCGATGAGCGGCGTGTCGCGCCAGGCGGGGAAGGCCGCGTGGGCCGCTGCGACCGCCCTGGCAACCTCCTCGGCGCCCCCGCGCGGAACCCGCGCGATGACCTGGCCGGTCGCCGGGTTGTAGATCGGCCCCGTCTTCTCGGGCAGGACCTCGACCGGTCGCCCGTCGATCCAGTGCGACAGGATGGGCAGCGTCGCGGGCTGCACGACTTCGGTTGTCACGTCTGGGCCTCCTTCAGGCTGTTCGGTGGACGACGGGCTCAGGCGGGCCGGATGTCCGGGTCGGGAAGAACCAGGTCGCTGATCGCGCCCTGGAGATCGTGGTAGGACTTCACGAACGTCCGCAGCGTGCGTGCGCTCGCCCCGAAGCCCTCGAACTCGGCAGGCGTCAGGCCGTCCGGATCGTACGCCCGGCGGAAGTCGGGGATTCGCGCGTAGAGGTCTGCCACGAGCGCCGGATCGACCGGAAGCTCCATGCGTGGCTCCGGCGTGATCCCGCTGGCGTTGAAGCGGACCTGCCAGGAGTAGGGGAGCGTCATGCTCACGTCTCCGCCGACCAGCTCGGTCCAGTGAAGGCGGTGGCGGTAGGCGGCAGCCAGCAGGCGCGATCGGTAGCCGCGCTCCCGGAAGATGGCGTACGCGCGCTTGAAGGCCGCGATGCCGGCCCAGTTCGGAGCGTCGGGATGGACGGCGAGGTCGTCGCGCTCGACGAGGACCTTCATCCAGTCGTCGAGACGGCCGATCATGATCGTGACGATCGGCGACATGGCGGCGACGTCCTCGCCGGACGCCGTACGTCGCTCGAGCCCGCGCTCGACCGCTTGGGCGGCGGCGAGCGCCTGGGGAACCGTGAAGCTGACGGTCGCGTTGATGTTCACGCCCAGCGCGGTCGCGTCCTCGATCGCCGCGATTCCCGCCGCGGTCGCAGGGAACTTGACCTGCATGTTCGGGGCCAGGCTCGCGAACCGGACGGCCTGCTCGACCATGCGGACGGGATCCCGGTGATTCGCCGGGTTCGTCTGGAGCGAGAGGCGGCCCGCGCGGCCCCCGGTGCGATCGAAGACGGGTCGGAGGACGGCGGCGCCGCGGGCGGCCATCTCCTCGACGATCGCCCAGGTGAGATCCACCTCGCTCCATGCCGGCTGGGCCGCGGCGAGCTCGTGCACGCGCGGCACCCAGTGCGTCCGCTCCTTCCTGAGCACCTCGAGCACGATGCTCGGGTTGGAGGTGGCCCCGGTGGCACCTCGCTCGATCGCATACGTCAGCTCCTCGACCGCGCACGAGTCGTTCCAGTACTGGGTCGGCGTCTCCTGGGTCATCCGCAGGAGCGGGCTCTCGGCGGCGGTCATCGGTCTCCTCGTCGGGCTGGCGGGGCTCGAACCAACGGAAGTATAATCGATCATCGATGCTTCTTTCGCAAGGGGAGCACGCCGCGCGACCCAGACCGACTTGACGCGGCCGCCCCGTGGTTCGTATTGTTATCGGTAATCGATTATCGAATGTCCCCGGCTCGTGCCGCGATCGCCGCAGGATCCCACCCGGGGGCGAACCAGCGGTCCAGTCCGGGCGCAGGGAGGTCGAGCGCATGGCGAGCGTCGCGCTTCCGGGCCCGGTTCCTGCCGAGCTGTCCGGGCGCGCGTCCCTGCGCGACCAGGGTCCGGGTGCACGCGCGAGCGGGTGCCCGTCGACCCTGCGAGCGTCCTGCTCGAGCCATGGCGCTCCGGTGACCGGGCCCGACGACACCCCGGGCTTCCTGGACCGCGCGACGGGCGTGTCCGGCTTCTTCGGCGCGCCCGGCATCGAGGTGCTCCCAACGGAGGTGACGATCACGGCGGACCTGTGGTGTTCCTGGGGGATCGTTCGCACATTGGCCGCGGCGGACGAGCGCCCGAGTCCCCGCGTGGCCCGGACAGCACGGGAGGAATGATCGGTGCCGCTCAAGGAAGACGCCCTCGGCCAGTTCCTCGGTGACGAGACATTCCCGGTCGAGTGGTCCTCTGAAACGGAGAAGCTGCTCTTCTGGGTCTACGACGACCTGCACTGCCCGCACCCGCTGAGTCCCATGTACGAGGACATCGGCGGCTGGTGGCTCTCCTGCGACCACATGTTCCGCCGGTTCGGCACGCCGTTCGCCAGCGACTGGATCGCCAAGAACGTCAATGGGTACCTCTACACGGCGGCGATCCCGGCCGAGGCCGGGCTCAGGGCCGGTGCCCAGGAGTACGGGTACGCGATCGATGCCATCGTGCCGGAGGATCCCGAGTACGCCGCGAAGATCGGGACCTACCTCGGCGCCGTCCTGCCGACCTACGGGCTCGAGTTCGTCGACTGGTGGCGGGACCGCCTGGTCCCCGAGATGGACCGGAACTTCACCTACCTCGAGGGCATGCTCGACAGGCAGGACGAGCTCTCGCTGATGCAGCTCGCCTGCCTGCTCGAGGACGCGATCGACATCCACGATCGCCACTGGAAGATCCACTGGATGCTCAACTTCGCCCAGCTGTCGGCGACGCTCAACCTGCGGGCGGTCATGGAGAAGACCCACGGGAAGATCGATGAGCAACTCCTGGGCCGCCTGCAGAACTCTGCCCGGGACCGCAACTGGGACTCGATCCAGGCGCTCTGGAAGATGAAGGAGGAGGCGCAGGCGGATCCTGTCCTGGCCTCCCTGTTCACGGCCGATACCGCCGGCGAGATCATCACGGCACTGCGGGGCAGCGAACGGGGCCGGCAGTTCATCGTGGAACGCGTTGAGCCATACCAGAAGGAATACGGCTGGCACGCGGTCTGGAGCCACGAGTTCATCTTCCCCACGGTCCGCGAGCACATGGAGCCGGTCATCGAGCTCGTGCGCGGCTACATCCAGACCGACTACGACTACCCGACCACGATCGCGGCGCTGGCCGCCGACATCGACGCGGCGGCGAAGGAGATCCTCGAGGGCCTGGAGGGCGAGGCGCTCGAGGAGATGCGGGCGGCCAACGAGATCAACCTGCGGATGGCCCCGCTCACGCCGGACCACCACTTCTACATCGACCAGGGCGCCAACGCCCACGTCCGCCACGTGCTCATCGCGATCGGCCGGAAGCTCGTCGAGGCGGGTCACCTCGACGAGCCGGACGACGTCATCTTCTTCCGGTACAACGAGCTGCGCGTGTTCATGGGCAATCCCGCCGGCATGGACGGGCGCGCGATCGTTGCCGAGCGCAAGGCTGCGCGCGAGAAGGCCTACACGTTCCGGCCCAGGGAGTGGGTCGGAACCGTCACCGCCACGCAGCTGGCGTTCCCGTACCTCAACCTGTGGGGCTTCCCTGAGAAGTTCCTCCGCAGGGAGTCCGCCGTTGCGGGCCAGGTGAACGGGATCGGCGCCTCGCCGGGTGTCGTCGAGGGCATCGCGAGGGTGGTCCTCCGCGAGGACCAGTTCGACGACGTCCGCGCTGGTGACATCCTGGTCTGCCAGATGACGAACCCAGCCTGGGTCGTGCTGTTCACGAAGATCGTGGGCCTGGTGACGGACGCCGGCGGGACAGCCTCGCACCCGGCCGTCCTGTCGCGCGAGTTCGGCATCCCGGCCGTTGTCGGGACCTCCGTCGCCACCGACCAGATCAAGGACGGCGACCGGGTCCGGGTCAACGGGAACACCGGCCTGGTCGAGATCCTGGCGAGCCTGCCCAAGGCCGCCCCCGTCGGGTTCAAGGACTGACCACGCTCATGACGCCCGACACCCAGATCTCGCGAAGCGTCCTGAGCGACCAGGTCAAGGATCGGCTCCTCAAGGCGATCCTTGACGGCCAATATCAGCCGGGCGCCCGGATCGTCGAGACCCGGGTTGCCCGGGAGCTTGGCACGAGCCAGGCACCTGTCCGGGAGGCACTGCGCGACCTCGAGGCGCTCGGTGTCGTCGAGACGACCGCGTTCCGGGGAGCTCGAGTCCGCCGCCCGTCGGCGGCCGAGCTCCTGGAGGGATTTGCGATCCGGGCCGAGCTCGAATCCCTTGGCGCCCGGCTGGCGATCCCGCACTTGACCGACGAGGACGTCGACGCCATGGCGGCGTACGTTCGGGAGATGCAGCGCGCCGCCGAGGTCGACGACCCGTCCGCCGAGGCGTCCGCTGACGCCTCGTTTCACGGCCGCATGATGGAGCTGGCCGGGAATGCCACGCTCGAACGCGTCTGGCGCACGCTGGAGCCGTTCTCGCGGACCTACATCACGCTCGTCGCGCCCGGCAGCGACCGGCGCCATGTCGCCGACGAGCACGTCCCCGTCCTCGACGCCCTTCGCCGGCGCGATCCGGAGCTGGCCGTCGAGGTCCTCCACCAGCACTTCGCCAACGCGGCTGCCAGGCTCGGCAGTCACTGGGATGATGGGAGCCCGGCCGCGGCCGAGGCGCCAGCTCCACCCTCGCCGCTGCGCGCGTCCGCCCCTGCCGCGTCGCGGCAACGAACCTCCGAAGCGACTCCCTGACGAGCCAGCCCATCCGCCGAAAGGACACCATGAACGACCAGCTCCAGCTCTCCGAAGAGATGTCGGCCGGGACGGCACGCCTCCGGGTGGACGTCCACGGGAGCGAGCCGCGCCTGCATGTCCTCGACGACCTGAGCTTCCTCAACTACCGGCTTGCCGACGTCCGCATCTCGCCGGAGGTCTCGCTGACCGAGCCCGACATCGTGTGGAGCCAGTCCGGCGACAAGGCGATCGCCTACGACGGCCGGGTCATGCACTTCGCGGGGCCGTGGCCGGCCGGCCCGATCCAGAAGGTCATCGTGACGATGCTCGCGCTGCGGATGGAGGCGGTGGGCCTGCACCCGTTCCACTCGTCGGCCGTCCGCTATCGCGGCAGGACGGTGCTCTTCCTCGGGGGCGAGTCGAACCACGGAAAGTCGATGGGCCAGATCGAAGCCTGTCGCCGCGGCGGCCTCCTCGTCTCCACCGAGACGACGGTCATCGACGAGGCCGGAGTCGCGATCATGGGCAGCAAGTCCGTCTTTCTCAAGAAGCGCACGGAGGGAACCGAGCGGGCCGACAAGGCGGCCCCGGAGCGCGGCGTCGAGAAGTTCTTCGGCGACATGCCGACCTGGGGCCAGCTGGACGAGCCGACCAACGTGGACATCGTCATCGTGCCCGCGATTGATGGAAACTTCGATCCGAGCACCGGCGCGATGATTTCGTTCGAACGCCAGTTTCAGACGCTGCACTCGCTCCAGAACTACTTCCTGACCAACGAGCTGCTCGCCCCCGGCTGGCCGATGCCCGTCGTGGACACGGACCCACTCCGCAAGGCGCGGGCGACGTTCGTGGAACGGTTCTGCGAGCGACCCTTCTTCTTCGTCCGGGCGGCCAACCCCCAGGTCCTCCTGGACGAGGTCGACAGGATCCTGTAGAGCAGCTGGGCCTCGGAACCATGCGCCCCTTCGTCTACGCCCGGCCGGCGACGCTGCCCGAGGCGGTGGCGCTCCTCGCGGCCCACGGGCCAGACGCCCGGATCCTGGCCGGGGGCACGGACCTGATCATCCGGCTGCGGGACGGCTCGCTCGCGCCGGCGGTGGTGGTGGATCTCAAGCGGATTCCCGAGCTGCGCGCCGCGATCGGGGAGATCGGCGGCCGGGTCACGATCAGCGCCGGCACCGTGATGACGGACATCGCCGCGGACTCGCTCGTTCGGCGCCACTTCCCGGCGCTCGCGGAGGCGGCGGCCGTGGTCGGCTCGGTCCAGATCCGCAACCGGGCGACGCTCGCCGGCAACGTCTGCAACGCGTCGCCCGCCGCCGACACTGCCCCTGCGCTCCTCGTGTACGACGCCGGCATCGTCGCCGAGGGGCCCGGCGGGTCCAGGCACATCCGGGTCGACGACTTCTTCGTGCGCTCCGGGGTGACCACCCTTGCCCGGGGCGAGCTCGTGAGGGCGATCGTGCTGCCGCTGCCGACCCGCCGGATGGGTGCCGTGCACGTGCGGCGGACGCGGCGGCGGGGCCACGACCTGGCCTCGGTCACGCTGTGCTGCGCGGTGGACGACGCCGGGGTGACCCGGATCGCGTATGGCAGCGTCGGTCCGCGGCCGGTCCTTCGGATCGACGAGAGCGGCCTGCTGGCCGACCCCGGGGCCTCCGATGCCGCCAAGGGCGCGCTCCTCGAGGCGATGTTCGCCGCCGCCAGCCCGTCTCCGCGCTCGATGCGCGCGAGTCCCGAGTATCGCCTGGCCATGCTCCGCGTCCTTGGGAAGCGGGCCCTGGCCACCGCGATCGAACGGCTGGCAAAGGGGGAGTGACCGGGATGCGCGAGTCACATCGCATCGCCTTCAACGTGAACGGGCGCCGACGCTCGCTCGACGTCGCCGCACACCACACGCTCCTCGACGTCATCCGCGACGACCTCGAGCTGACCGGCACGAAGGAGTGCTGCCTCGTCGGGGAGTGCGGTGCCTGCACGGTGATCGTCGACGGGCGCGTGGTCGATGCCTGCCTCGTCCTCGCGGTCGAGGCCGACGGAGCCGAGATCACCACGGTCGAGGGGCTCGCCGTCGACGGTGACCTCGCCGCGCTCCAGGCTGCCTTCCTGGACACGGGCGCCGTCCAGTGCGGCTTCTGCACGCCGGGCCAGCTCATCGCGGCCCATGCCCTCCTGGCCGAGAACCCGCATCCGACGATCGCCGAGATCCAGGAAGGCCTGGCCGGCAACCTCTGCCGCTGCGGCTGCTACGGGCAGATCACGGAGGCCGTCCGCGCGGTCGCCGGCGAGATCGCGCCGTGAGCGGCCCGCTGCGCGTCGCGCCTGTCGGTTGCTCGCCGCGGCGTGTCGGGGGCCACGACCGCGTCACCGGCTTCCAGCGGTACGCCGCGGACATTCACCTGGCGGACGAGCTTCAGGCCAGGCTCGTCACCATCCCCGTCGCCCGGGCCCGGATCATCTCGGTCGACACGCGCGCGGCCCGGCAGGTTCCCGGCGTGCGCCTGGTCATGACTGCCGCGGACTTGCCGCAGCCCGTCCCGCGTTTCGGGCCCCAGTTCCAGGATCGCCCGGTCCTTGCCGTGGGCGAGGTGAAGTACCACGGCGAGCCCGTCGCGGCCGTCGCGGCGGACTCGAAGGACGCGGCCGAGGAGGCCGCGCGCCTCGTCAGGGTGGAGTACGAGGAGCTGCCGGCCGTGTTCACGCTCGCGGCCGCGCTCGACCCGGCAGCTCCGCTCGTCCAGGACGCGGCGCTCCGTCCCGGCGACCCGCTGGCCGGGACCAACGTGCTTCGCGAGCACCGCGTCGGGTGGGGCGACGTGGACGCGGCAACCGCGGACCTCGTCGTCGAGCATGCGTATACGTTCCCCATCGTGACCCAGTTCGCGATCGAGCCGCACGTGTTCATGGCGGCCCCCGACGCGGACGGAATCGCGGTCTGGAGCTCCATCCAGCACCCGTACTGGCTGCAGAAGATCCTCGCCGGGCTTCTCGACCTGCCGCTCGCCAAGGTCCGCGTCCTTGCGCCGGACCCGGGAGGCGCGTTCGGTGGCAAGCAGCACACGAAGTACGAGCCGCTCGTCGCGTTCATGGCGCGGCGCGCGGAGCGCCCGGTGCGGCTCGTCCTGACCCTGGAGGAGTCGTTCCAGGCGGTGCGGCGCGCCGCCGCCGAGGTTCGGGTCCGGACGGGATTCCGGACCGACGGCCGGCTTTCGTTCCAGGACATCGAGGCGGACTACCTGATCGGCGCCTACGCGGACATCGCGGACCGCGTCGTGGGCAAGGGAAGCTACGTCGGCGCCGGCCCGTACGTGACACCGGACGTCCGGATCGTCGCCCGGTCCGTCCTGTCGCACACCCTGCCGTCGACGGCCTTCCGCGGTTTCGGCAACCCACAGGTGAACTGGGCCGTCGAGTCGAACCTCGACGAGGGCGCCCGCGCGCTCGGGATCGACCGGCTGGAGATCCGGCTTCGCAACCTCGCGCACAGGGGCGACCGGTTCATCCCGTTCGACACGCCGGCGGACGGCGCCTGGGAGCAGGCGGTCCGGCGGGCCGCGGAGCTGATCGGCTGGGGGAGCCCCCTCCCGCCCGGCCGGGGTCGCGGAATCGCCGTCGGCATCAAGTCGGGGCCGACCACGGGACTCTCGTACGCCACGGTCCGGCTCCTCGCGGACGGCAGCGCGGTCGTGTATGCGGGGACGTCCGACATGGGGCAGGGCGCCCGCACCGTGTTCGCCCAGATCGTGTCGACCGAGCTCGGCGTGCCGCTCGACTGGGTAGCGGTGGTCATGGGCGACACGGCCGTCGTCTCGTACGATCAGCAGACCTCGGCCAGCCGATCAACCGTCCTGATGGGCAACGCCGTGCTGCGTGCCTGTCGTGAGATCCAGGCCGGGCTCGGCGCCATGGCGGCCCGGCTCAACGGGCTCGACGCGTCCGCGGTCATCGTGGAGCACGGCGTGGTGCGCCTGCCCGGCCGCGAGCTTCCCATCATCGACGTTCTCACGCCGGGCCTGGGCCCGCTCGGCGGCGAGCTGATCGGGAACGGCGAGATGCGCAAGGATGCGGAGCCGGACCACCCGCTGGGCGGCAGCGCGGCGTTCTTCGAGTTCAACTGCACGGCCATCGAGGCCGCGGTCGACGAGGAGACCGGCGACGTGACCATCGTGCGGCACGTCACCGTGTCGGACGTGGGGAAGGCGATCAACCCGCTCCAGGTCCGGATGCAGGACGAGGGGGCCGCGATCCAGGGGCTGGGCCACACGCTCATGGAGCACTACGTCTTCGACGAGGCCGGCCGGATCCGGAACCTCGGTGCGATCGACTACCGGATCCCGACGAGCATGGACCTGCCCCTCGAGATGCAGAGCGACATCATCGAGAACGAGGATGGTCCGGGGCCCTACGGTTCGAAGGGCATGAGCGAGGGAGCCCTGCTGTGCGTCGCGCCGGCGGTTGCCGCGGCCGTCCGCGATGCGACGGGTGCCGTCATTCGTGACCTGCCCCTGACGCCGGAGCGCGTCTGGCGGGCGCTGCGCGAGCGGACCGCACGATGACCCGGACAGGGTCGTCCAGCGTGCCCGTGGCCATGCAGGCGCTGGTGGTGGTCGAGCCCGGCCGGATGGAGATCCGCGAGGTCCCGACCCCCGCGCCGGGCCCCGACGAGGTGCTGGCGCGGGTGCGGGCCGTCTCGATCTGCGGCACCGACGCGCACCTGGTCCGGGGCGACTTCCCGGGGTTCTGGCCTCCCGCGTTTCCCTTCATCCCCGGCCACGAATGGGCGGGCGAGATCGTCGACCTGGGGCCCGGCGCGGAGCGCTTCGGCTGGCGGGTCGGCGACCGCGTGGCGGGCACCTCTCACGACGCGTGCGGCGCGTGTCAGAACTGCGTCGAAGGGCGCTACAACCTGTGCGAGAACTACGGCAGGCCCGGGCTTCACAGGCAGTACGGCCACAACGCCCAGGGAGCGGACGCGGCGTACGTCGTCCACGGAGTGAAGTCCATCTTCCGGCTGCCGGACGGCCTGTCCTACGACGAGGGCGCGGTCATCGACCCCGCCTCCATCGCGCTCCACGTCGCGGGCCGCGGGAACGTCGCGCCCGGTGACACGGTGGCGGTCATCGGGGCCGGCGCGATCGGCCTCCTCGGCGGCGATGCGGCTCGGGTTCGGGGCGCCGCACGGGTGATCGTCGTGGGGCGCAGCCCGGGTCGCCTCGCGAAAGCCGCCGCCATGGGCTTCGAGACCGTCGGCTCCCAGGCCGGGGATCCCGTGGCCGCGGTTCGCGAGATGACCGGCGGACGCGGCGCCGATGTCGTCCTCGAGTGCGCCGGCGCCCCCACCACGGTCCGCTGGGGCGTCGACATGCTGCGCAGGGGCGGCCGCTGCGCCGTGGTCGGGATCCCGACCGAGGACGCCGCGATCCCGGTTCAGAAGCTCGTCCTCGACGAGCTGGAGCTCGTCGGGTCACGGGCATCGGCCGGCGAGATGCGGCGGGTGATGCCGCTCGTGGAGCAGGGTCGGATCCGCGTGCGCGAGGTCATGACTCACCGTTTCGCGCTCGCCGAGTACGCGACCGCGCTGGCAACGTTCAACGATCCCGGCAGCGGGGCCATCAAGATCATCGTCGCGCCATGACGGTCGACAGCGCGGTCCCCAAGCCCCGGCCGGCCGGCCGGTATCCCGGGAGAGCGGCTCCGTGACCTACGTCTTCGATTGCGACCAGCGCCACGACCTCACGTTCGCCGAGCTCAAGCGGCTGATCGGGGGCAAGGCCGCCAACCTCTCCGTGATGGCCCACGACCTGGGGCTGCCCGTGCCGCCGGCGTTCACGATCTCGACGGCCGCCTGCAACGAGTACCTGGCGGGCGGCTGGCCCGCGGCGCTGGACGCGGAGCTGCGGGCGCACATGGCCCGCATGGAGGAGCGTGTCGGGCAGCGGTTCGGCGACCCGGTCGAGCCGCTCCTGGTAAGCGTGCGCTCCGGGGCACCGATCTCGATGCCGGGAATGATGGACACGATCCTCAACCTCGGCCTCAACGACGCCACCAGCCGGGGTCTCGCGGCCCGCTCGGGCAGCCCGAAGTTCGCCGCCAACTGCCGGAAGCGGTTCGAAGCGATGTTCCGGGACATCGTGGGCACCGAGACTGTTCCCGAGGACGCCTGGGTCCAGCTCCGCGCGGCGATCGAGGCCGTCTTCCGCTCCTGGAACAGCGACCGGGCCCGCACGTATCGCGAACGTGAAGGCATCCCCGGTGACCTGGGGACCGCCGTGACCGTCCAGGCGATGGTCTTCGGCAACCGGAGCGTGGATTCCGGGACCGGGGTCCTCTTCACCCGCAACCCGGCCACGGGCGAGCCGCTCCCGTACGGCGACGTCATGTTCAACGCCCAGGGCGAGGATGTCGTGGCCGGGACCCACCCCACCCAGCCGATCGCGGTCCTGGACGAGCGTATCCCGGCCGTGGCGCGCGAGCTGCGCGATTACGCGAAGCGGCTGGAGCGCCACCACGCGGACCTGTGCGACATCGAGTTCACGATCGAACACGGCAAGCTGTGGATGCTCCAGTGCCGGGTCGGGAAGCGCAGCCCCCAGGCAGCGCTGCGGATCGCGGTGGACATGGCCGAGGATCCCGACTTCCCGCTCACCCGGGCCGAGGCCGTCCGCCGCGTTGCCGGCATCCTCGCCGACCCACCGAAGCGGACCTCCCAGCGGGGTGACGTCGGCCCTGTTCTCGCCATCGGCCTCCCGGCCTCGCCGGGCGTCGCATGCGGCGAGATCGTCACCTCGCCCGCTGACGCCGTGGAGGCCGCCGCGGCCGGCCGCACGGTCATCCTCGTGCGCGCCGATACGTCGCCTGACGACGTCCACGGGATGGCGAAGGCGGCCGGCATCCTCACCGCGACGGGCGGCCTTGCCAGCCACGCGGCCGTGGTCGCCCGCGGCTGGGGCATTCCGGCGGTCGTGGGAGCCGCAGCGGTGAAGGTGAGAGAGTCGGAGATCGTGCTCGGGGACCGGACCCTGGCCGTCGGCGAGACGATCACCATCGACGGCAGCACCGGCGAGGTCTTCGCCGGATCGGCGGCCGGCTCGGCCACGGTCGTGCCGGAGGTGGCCACGCTCATGGCATGGGCCAGCGAGCTCGGGATCGCGATCGGGGAAGAGGCTCCCGGCGCGCCGGCACCCACCTCGGCGAGTCGGCCGTCCGGGCCCTCGACGCTCACGCCCGCCGATGTCCTGCGGGTCCTCGCGGTCAAGGGCTACGGCACGCCCGAGAGTGTCGCTGCGGCCCTCCTCTCCACTCCCGACGTCACCATCGGTCTCCTCGACGGGCTCGTCGCCGACGGACTGGCCGAGCTGGCCGCCGGGTCCTTCCGGCTGACCACCCACGGCAGGTCGGTCGGCAAGGAGCGGATGCGCGCCGACAGCGAAGCCTGGGGAGTCGAGAACGCGGGCGCGGCCCTCGACGCGTTCCTGGCCCTCGACCTGCGCATGAAGGTGACGGTGACGGCCTGGCAGATGCGCGACGTCGACGGCGCCCTTGCCTTCAACGACCATTCCGACCCTGCCTACGACGCCCGGGTGCTCGCCGACCTCGCCGCGCTCCACGCGGACGCAGCGGCCTGGCTGCGGCCCCTCGCCGGGGGTTTGCCGCGCCTGTCTGCCTACCTCGAGCGCCTCGAGCGGGCGATCGCGGCGGCCCGCTCGGGAGACCAGCGGTACGTCGCCTCGCCCCGCGTCGACAGCTACCACAGCGCCTGGTTCGAGCTTCACGAGGAGCTGATCCAGCTGGCCGGTCGCAGCCGCGCGGAGGAGGTGGCGGCCGGTCGAGCCTGAGGGTTGGGCATGACGTGGCCACTTCCGGCCATTCGGCCCTCCTGCCAACCGGCCAGCCGGCCGGATCATCCACGTGGCGGCCTGTCGGTGAAGGTCGCGCACCGGTCGGAGCGTCCCGCTTCCGCTGCGGATACGGCCCGCCCGAGATAGGGAGAGTTCGATGCCGTCGTTCCCGCACCTGTTCAGCCCGATCCAGCTCGGCCCCCTGGAGCTGCCGAACCGCGTCGTCCACGTGCCGACGGACATCAGCTCGTCCCACGCCGACGGCGAGGTGAGCGAGCGCGACATCCATCACCACGCGGACATCGCGCGCGGCGGGGCCGGTTTCATCATCGTCGGCGCCACGACGCCGGACATGAAGACCGGGCGACCGACAGTGACCTGCCTGGTGGCCGACGGGGACAACTACATCCCGGGCCTGGCGCGCCTCGCCGAGAGCATGCATCGCTACGGCGCGACGTGCGCGGTCCAGCTCCAGCACCCGGGCCGCCAGTGCGCGATCCCGCGCTACAACACCCTTGGCGCGACCGACCGGGTGCTCAAGCTCCCGTGGTCGGCCGGGCACGAGATCATCTACGAGAACGCCGAGGAGAAGGGCAAGGAGATCCGGGCCGCTTCCATCGCCGAGATCCTCGAGCTCGTCGACCTCTTCAGCGAGGCCGCCTGGCGCGTGAAGCAGGCGGGATTCGATGCCGTGGAGCTCCACGCTGCGCACGGCTATCTGCTCTCCGAGTTCATGAGCCCCTACCTCAACCAGCGCAACGACCGGTTCGGCGGGAGCCTCGAGAACCGGATGCGGTTCCCGCTGGCGGTCGTCGACTCGATCCAGAAGAAGTGCGGCAAGAGCTTCCCGGTTCTCGTCCGGTACTCCTTCGAGGAGTGGGTCGAGGGCGGGCGCGGGCTCGCGGAAGGGGTCGAGATCGCGAAGCTGCTCGAGCAGGCGGGCTGCGCCGCGGTCGACCTTTCGATGGGCATCCAGGAGAGCGCGGGCGCCGGCTTCGACCCCATGCAGTACCCGCAGGGCTGGGCCACGTACGCCGCCGAGGCGACCAAGCGGGCGATCCGGATCCCGGTCATCACCAGCCACTCGCTGCGTGACCCCGAGTACTGCGACCAGATCATCGCGGAGGGCAAGACGGACCTGGTCGGCCTCGCCCGCCAGCTGCTGGCCGACCCGTACTGGCCGGTCAAGGCGCAGTACGGCAAGGTCAAGTCGATCCGGAAGTGCATCTCCTGCCTGGGCGGTTGCTGGCAGGAGTCGCTGATGGCGAAGCACGAGATCGCCTGCTCGATCAACGCCGCCTGTGGGAATCCCGCGTACGCGGAGATGAAGCGAACCACGAATGCGGTACGCGTCGCGGTGGTCGGTGGGGGACCGGCCGGGATGGAGGCGGCCCGCATCGCCACGGAGCGCGGGCACATCGTCACCTTGTTCGAGAAGGCCGGCGAGCTGGGTGGCGCGATGCTGTACTGCTGCCTGGTGCCGGGCAAGGAGAAGATGCGCTGGTACCTGGACTGGATCCGGAACCAGCTCCTCGACCTGCACGTCGACATCCGGCTCAACCATGCGCCCGGGGTGGACGAGCTCCGGGGGTTCGACGTGGTCCTGAACGCCACCGGCGCGATCTCGTACGTCCCGGACGTGCTCGGCCTGCGTGACAACGTGATCCCCTTCGAGGAGGCGATGGCCTGCCCGAAGATCGCGTGCGAGTGCCATCCGGGCGCACGGAAGCTCCACAAGCTGGGATCGCACGTGCTCCTCTGGGGCGACCACTACGCGGCGGCCGACACGGCGGCGTTCCTGGGGAGCATCGGCAAGCAGGTCACGATCGTGACCGAGAATCGCGAGTTCGCGGCCGAGTGCGAGGTCATCCACATGTATGTCCTGCGCAAGCGGTTCGCGCAGGGAGACGCCGAGGCCCTGGCCTCTCGACCGTTCAAGCACCCCGTGACCGTGATCGAGAACGCCACCGTGCGCGAAGTGCGCGAGGGCGAGGTCGTCGTCGAGGATCACGAGTTCCGCCGCACGACGCTCCAGGTGAGCGACGTGGTGTCGTGCCATACGCGACCCGTCACCGACCTGTTCGTCGAGCTCCGGGCAGCCGGCGTCCACGTCATCAACGTCGGCGATTCCGTGCGACCCCGCAACCTCTACTACGCCGTGAAGGAGGGATCGGCGTTCGGCCTGGCGGTCGACGAGCAGATGCTCTTCAACCCGAACCACGCCATCCTGAACGACCTCCCGGTGGACGTCCTCGCCCAGCTGAAGCGCGAGGAATCGCCCGCCTACTCGCGCCAGCAGCTGGTCGTGCTCTCGACGCGGCGCGATGACTGACGGGGGCGGCCGCGAGGTGCGGCCAGGCGACCGGGCGGACAGCCGTTCACGGCGGCGCCGACCGGGCGCCGACGGGCCGTTGCGCGTCGGCGTGGTGGGGGCCGGCTTCATCGGCGAGACGCACGTCGCCGCGTGGGCCGCCGAGGGAATCCGCGCCGTGATCCACGACGTCGATGCAGACCGCGCGGCCGCGCTCGCCGGCCGCCACGGGGCACGCGTCGCGGGGTCGCTGGACGAGCTGTTCGGCGGGGTCGATGTCGTCGACGTCTGCACGCCGACGGATCTCCATGCCGACGTCGCGATCGCGGCCGTGCGCGCCGGCCGCCACGTGATCTGCGAGAAGCCGATGGCGCGCACCCTCGCGGATGCGGGGGCGATGCTCGCGGCCGCACGCGACGCCGGCGTCCGGCTCTTCGTGGCCCACGTCGTGCGGTTCTTCCCGGAATACGTCGCAGCCCGGCAGGCCGTGTTGGACGGCGCCATCGGCGAACCCGGCGTGCTCCGCTTCACCAGGGCGAGCTTCCGTCCGCGGCAGCCCGCTGGCCACTGGTTCTTCGACCATGCCAGGTCGGGCGGGATCGTCCTCGACCTGATGGTCCACGACCTCGACTACGCGCGCTGGGTGGCCGGCGACGTGGTGGCGGTCCACTGCCGGTCGGCCAGCGTGGCGCAGCCGGACGCCGGCGTCGACCATGCCGTCGCGATCCTTACCCACCGGTCGGGCGCGATCAGCCATGTGTCGGCATCCTGGGGATACGCGCCGCCCACGTTCGTGACGTCGTTCGAGATCGCCGGTTCGCACGGTCTCATCGAGCACAGCTCGACGACGGCCGCGCCGGTCATGGCGTCACTGCTCGCCGGCGCCGCGGGCGGCGGCCTGACGGCGATGGCCGACACGAGCCTCGCCGGGGACCCCTTCCGCCTGGAGCTCGCCGAGTTCGCCGGTGCGATCCGCGACGGGACGGAGGCGCGGATCGGTCCCGCCGACGGCCTCGAGGCGCTCCGCATCGCGCTCGCTGCCGACGAGTCCGCCCGGACCGGGGCCGTCGTGCGGCTCGCACGGGTGGTCGAGTGATGTCCGTCCCGGTCGAAGCCCGTCAAGCCGTGCGGATCGGCCTCCTCTCCGCCGAGCATGTCCACGCGCCGACGTACCTCTCGCTGCTGGCGTCGATGCCGGGCGCCCGCCTGGTCGGCGTGTGGGATGAAGACCAGGGGCGCGCCGCGGCCGCGGCAGCCCCGGTCTCCACGCGCGCGTTCGACGACGTCGACGAGCTGCTGGAACAGGTCGACGGCGTCGTGATCGCGTCCGCGAACAGCCGCCACCGGCGTCTCGTCGAGGTCGCGGCGACGGCGGGCGTGGACGTCCTGTGCGAGAAGCCCCTCGCGACGACGGTGGACGACGCCCGGGCGATCGTGGACGCCTGCGACCGGGCGGGCGTGCGCCTGATGACCGCGTTCCCCACCCGCTGGAACCCCGCCGCGCGCGCGCTGGAGTCCGCCGTGCGGTCCGGGGCGCTCGGCGCGCCGGTCTTCCTGGAGGGCGTCAACACGGGGACGATGCCGGACATCCACGCGGCCTGGTTCGTCGACCCGGCCCGTTCCGGGGGCGGCGCGGTGACCGACCACGTCGTGCACCTGGCGGACCTCTTTCGCTGGATCCTGCGCTCCGAGGTCGTCGAGGTGTACGCGGTTGCCAACCGGATCCTCCAGGAGCGCTTCGCGGGCGTCGAGACCGGCGGGCTCGTCTCGATGCGCTTCGCGAGTGGCGTCTCGGCCACCATCGACTGCAGCTGGAGCAAGCCGCGCTCGTACCCGACCTGGGGCGGCCTCTCGGTCCAGGCGGTCGGCACGGGAGGGGCGTTCGGGATCGACGCCTTCCGGCAGCACCTCGCCGTCTATGGCACGCGCGAGACCGGGATCTCGTGGCCGGCGTGGGGCCCGAACGCCGACCGCGGGATGCTGGCGGAGTTCCTGTCCGTGGTGCGGGACGATCGAGAGCCGGCGGTGACGGGGATCGATGGGCTGCGGGCGGTGGAGATCGTCGACGCGGCATACCGCTCGATCGCGGCCGGCGCGCCCGTTCCACTGCGGGTGGGGGAGCGCGCGGGCGTGGCCCCATCCGGGCCCGCCGACGAGGGCGCAACGACTCGGAGGAGGGCGGACCGTTGAGCGACGACGCGGTGGTCGTTGGCCGGCTGGTGCTCGAGGATCGCGTGGTGCCGGGCCGGGTGGTCGTCGAGAGCACCTGGATCGCGGCCGTGGAGGCGGATCCGTCCGCGGCCGGCGGGCCGTGGATCATGCCCGGCTTCGTGGACGTCCACGTCCACGGCTGGGGCGGGCACGACGCCATGCACTCGGCGTCCTCCCTCGACGGGATGGCTCGCGCGCTGCTCCGGCGCGGCGTCACCTCCTTCCTGCCTACCGCGGTCACCGCTCCGCCGGAGGAGCTGCGCGGCTTCGCGGAACGGGTCCGCGCGTGGATCCCCGCTGCGCCCGACGACGGGTCGGCGCCGCTCGGCTTCAACCTCGAAGGACCGTTCATCTCGCCCCAGCGCGTGGGCGCGCAGAACCCGGCATTCGTGCGAGCCGCGGCGGAGACGCCGTTCGCGGAGCTGGAGCCCCTGCTCGACAGCCTCCGCATCACGACGATCGCGCCCGAGACGCCCGGCGCGATCGAGCTGATCCGCTGGCTCACCGAGAACGGCGTCGTCGCGTCGCTCGGCCATTCGGTCGCGACAGCCGACGAGGCGGAGGCAGGCTACAACGCCGGCGCACGCACGACGACGCACCTGTTCAACGCGATGTCGGGCGTGCACCAGCACACGCCGGGCCTCGCCGCCGTGGCGCTGGCCCGGGACGACGCCTGCGTCGAGCTGATCGCCGATGGGCACCACGTGGACCGCGTGCTCTGGCCCCTGGTCCTGCGCACGAAGCCCGCGGATCGGCTGATCCTGGTGAGCGACGGGATCGCGCTGGCCGGGACGTCCCAGCTCCGGGGCATGCTCGGGGGCCTGGAGGTGGAGGTGCGCGGCGATCGCTGCACGCTCGTGTCGAACGGCGCCCTCGCGGGCTCGGTCATCGCCCTCGACACGTCCGTGCGGAACCTGGCGCGATTCGGGCTGGACCTGCCGCGAATTGCGGCGGCGGCGAGCGTCAACCCCCTGGCGCTGATCGGGATGCACGATCGCGGACGGATCGTCCCCGGCCTCCGGGCGGACCTCGTCGAGCTCGACGACGCGTTCCAGGTGCGACGAGTCATGCGGGCGGGACGCTGGTTCGAGGGCCCACGGACGACGTCGCCCGATGCCTGACCGCGCCCCCGCCGAGCGTCCGCGGCCGGTTCCGGGGCATGGGGGGTCGGCGGCGCTCGGACGGATCGAGGAGCGGCACCTCGTCCCCCCTCGCGTGGCGCCGCCCCTGGATCCGGGGTTCCGGCCGGCGGCGCTGGCGGCCTCCCGGTTCGCCAGCCGGGTCCGGGCGGCGCGCTCGGGGCGCCCCGTCTGGCTCGCGGTCGCGCAGCCCGGCGGCACGTCGAGCCACCACGAGTCCTGGGTGTTCGAGGACGGGCCCGAAACGGCATCGAGCGCGCGGTTCGTCGAGCGCGACCTGACGTTCCTGCTCTGGTCGCGGGGCGGCTGCAGGGTCCACGTCGACGGCCCGGCGTGGCTGACGGCCGCCCTCACCCGTCACTTTCGGACGGACCCGGTCGGCGTCTTTGACGCGGAGATGATGGGCCCCACGATCTACGGCGCGCCGTTCGAGGTCGTTTCGACGCCGCACGCGGACTTCCCGCCCGAGTCGACCGCGGCCGTGGACCTGGGCGGCCACCTGGACGGCTGCCGCGTCGGGTTCGACCTGGGCGCCAGCGACCGCAAGGTCGCCGCGGTCGTCGACGGCGTGGTCCAGTTCAGCGAAGAGACCGCCTGGGATCCGGGCCGGCAGGCGGATCCGGCATGGCACTTCGGGCAGATCAACGAGTCCCTGCGACGGGCGGCGGACCACCTCCCGCGGGTCGACGCGATCGGGGGCAGCTCGGCCGGCGCGTTCGTGGACAACGAGCCCCGGGTCTCCTCGCTCTTTCGCGGCGTCCCGGTCGACCTGTTCGCGACACGCACGCGGTACCTGTTCCGCGACCTCCAGCACGCCTGGGGCGACGTCCCGTTCGTCGTGGTGAACGACGGCGAAGTCACGGCACTTGCCGGGGCGATGCGTGTCGGGGCCGGGTCGCTCCTCGGCGTGGCGATGGGCTCGAGCGAGGCAGGCGGGTATGTCACGAGCGACCGTCTGCTCACGTCGTGGCTCAACGAGCTGGCGTTCGTCCCGATCGACCTTTCGCCGGCGGCTCCGCGCGACGATTGGTCGGGCGATGCGGGCGTCGGTGCCCAGTACCTCTCGCAGCGGGCGGTCGCGCGGCTCCTGCCGGCCGCCGGGATCGACACTCCCCGCGACATGGACCAGCCCGCCCAGCTCGTGGAGCTGCAGCGGTTGATGGCCAGGGGCGACGCCCGCGCCGCATCCGTCTACGAGACGATCGGCGTCTACCTCGGCTACGCCCTGCTGCAATACGCGCGGTTCTACCGGATCGACCACCTGCTCCTGCTGGGCCGGGTCACCAGCGGTGCCGGTGGCGACCTGATCCAGGAGACGGCGCGACGCGTGCTGCAGGCGGAGCAGGATCGATCGGCCACGCAGATCACGTTCCACGCGGCGTCCGAGCGCGACAAGCGCCACGGGCAGGCCGTGGTCGCGGCGAGTCTCCCGCGGATCGCCTAGACGCCCCGGGCGCCGCCGGCCGGAACCTGGGTCCCGCCAGCTCAGCCCAGCAGCGCCGCCGCTTCCGAGTCGGTGAACACGGTCAGCCCGCGATGGCGCCGGAGGTACGAGGCAGGACAGTCGGGGCCCTCGGGATCGCGGAGGGCGCGGCGCAGGATGCCTGCCTTCCGCTCGCCCGTCACGAGGAGCCACACCTTCCGCGCGGCGAGGATGCGGTCCATCCCGAGCGTGATGCCGGCCGTCGGCACCGTGGCCGAACCGTAGCGGGCCATCGCCGCCCGTCGGCTCGAGGCCGCCAGGCGGACGACGCGGGTGGGACTGTCGGGGAGGGAACCCGGCTCGTTGAATCCGACGTGCCCGTTGATCCCGAGCCCGAGCACGACGAGATCGAGGTCGAGGGAGCACGCGGCGTGCCGCGCGACGGTCGCCTCCAGGTCCGGCGCGTCCACCTCGATCGTGTGCACGGCGGCGGGCGGGACCGGGAGCCGGTCCAGGAGCTGGGCTCGCAGGCGCGTGTCGCAGCGCGCGGGATCGCCCGGCGGCAGGCCCAGCCACTCATCGAGAAGGATGACGGTCGCCTGGGCGAATGAAGCGTCGCCGCGCCCGATGCGAGCCGCGAGCGCGTCGTAGACCGGGATCGGCGTCGCGCCCGTCGGCAGGCAGACCCGGAGCGACGGCGTCGACTGCAGGCGTTCGACGAACGCGGCCGCAACCTCGCCGGCCCAGGCTGCCGCCTCGAGAGTCCGCAGCGCTGTCATCGAGCGGCTCCGGCCGGTCGCGCGGCTACCCGCCGGCGACGACGCGATCCACGTACTCTCCGCTCGCCGGGTCCTTCAGGATCAGCTTCTGGCGGCCATCGGGCAGGGTCTCGCGCTTGATCACGACCTGCCCCTCGAACGTCTCGGCTGCCGCCGCGATCCGCGCGGTCGACCCGCCGCGCCAGTCGAGGACGACCGGCTCCCAGGACCGGCTCCGGGCCGATCGGTAGCAGGCGTCCATGACCGCGTTCACCACGTAGCCGTCGTACAGGGTTTCCTGCGGGACGGTGCCCTCGTCCATGGCGCGGAACATGTCCGTGAACATGTCCACGTAGCCGAGCTCCGAGACCTCGTCCCCGACCGGGAAGAGCCAGCCGGCGGCGCTCTCCGCCTTCTCCGCCACGTAGCCGCCGCTCCCGGCGGCCGAGAACATCTCGAAGCCCGTCCGCAGGAAGTGGTTCAGCCAGATCGTGCCGTGGGTGCCGGCAACCTCGTCACGCAGGTCCATGCCGCCGCGGAAGGTCCAGCTGACCTCGAACTGGCCGGTCGCTCCGGACTCGAACCGGATGAGCGCGATCGCGTTGTCCTCGTCCGAGATCGGGTGGACCAGGGTGTCGGTCGTGCACATAACCTCGAGCGGCCGGTTCCCCTTGCCCACAAAGTTGCGGATGATCTCGACGCAGTGGCAGCCGAGATCGATGATCGCGCCGCCGCCGGTCAGCCTGCCGTCCCAGAACCACGCCGAGTGCGGTCCGGGATGCGCCTCGCGGGAGCGGACCCAGGTCACGTCCCCGATCGCGCCGGCCCGCGCGGACGCGATTGCCTTGAGCGTCTTCGGCGTGTAGCAGAGGTCCTCCAGGTATCCCCCGAACACGCCCGCCTTCTCGACCGCCTCCAGCATCCGCTTCGCTTCCGCGGCGTTCCGACCCAGCGGCTTCGTGCACAGCACTGCCTTCCCGGCGGCCGCGACGGCCGTCACCGCCTCCTCGTGGAGGTGGTTGGGGAGCGCCACGACCACGACGTCCGTCTCGGGGTGGCGGATCGCGGCCTGCATGTCGGTCGTCGACTCGGGGATCGCCCAGCGCTCGCCGAAGGCCGCGCCGCGGCCTTCGCTGCGCGAGTAGACGACGCGAACGCGGTCGCGGCCGCGCTGCCCGTGGAGCGTCATCGTGTAGAAATCCCCGATGAGACCGGTGCCGAGCATCGTGATGGCGTGGGTCTGCATGGTCGAGCGGGTCCTCCGTGTGGTTCCCGCCGATTGTACGGACGCACCGGGCAGTCCCGCGGGCGGATCGGGCACGGCCGCGATCCCCGCCGCGCCGCGCCTCGGCCCGCGCGCTCCACGCGGCCAACCGCGCGTGGGAGGACACTTGCGTCGGCGGCCGGGCGTCCCCGGTCGTCGGCTTCTCCTCTCGCCATCCACGAGGTCCGCATGATGCGTCCGCTGTTCGGGTACCACCTTCCCAACTACACGTTCCCCGGGGTCGCGCCGGAGGCGCTCTTCGAGCACGTCGCGGGCCTCGCCCAGCGCGCCGAGGCAGTCGGCTTCGACCTCGTCACGGTGATGGACCACTTCTACCAGATCGGCGGTGTCGGGCCGGAGGACGCGCCGATGCTGGAGGCGTACTCCACCCTGGCCGCGATCGCGGCCAGGACGTCACGGGTCCGGCTGGGGGCGCTCGTCACCGGCGTCACCTACCGCAATCCGGCGCTCCTTGCCAAGACCGTGACCACGCTCGACGTCATCTCTGGCGGCCGGGCGATCCTGGGGATGGGCGCGGCCTGGAACGACTCCGAGCACCGCGGCTACGGCTTCGACTTCCCGCGGGTCGGCGAGCGGATGGACCGCCTGGACGAGGCGCTCACGATCTGCCGTCGGATGTTCACCGAGGAGCGGCCGACGTTCGAGGGGCGCTTCTACCGGATCGACGCGGCGCTCAACCGGCCCCGCCCGGTCCAGGCCGGCGGGCCGCGCATCCTCGTCGGCGGCGGCGGTGAGCAGCGGACGCTCCGCCTCGTGGCGCGCCACGCCGACTACGCCCACTGGTTCCCGCTCGGGATGGAGGTGCTCCGCCACAAGACCGAGCTCCTGGAGCGCTACTGCGAGGAGATCGGCCGCGACCCGGCGACGATCGTCCGCACGATGGCTGCCCCCGTCATGCTCGTCGCGACCGAACAGGAGGGAGCGGCCCGCCTTGCCGGCATCCCGCCGGAGCGACGCGGCGCGCTCGTGCCGGCGACGCCCGCGCGCGCCGCGGAGATCCTCGCGGAGTACATCGAGGCGGGCTTCGGCGGCTTCACGTTCGGCAACACGATGCTGCCCGGCGAGTCCCTGGACCTCGCCGGGGAGCTGATCCGTTCGTTCGCCTGAACCCGGGGCGGCTGCCCGGAGTGCCGGACGCCGTGATCGACGCCCGCCGGTGGCCTCAGCGCTCCTTGCCGAGCACCTCCACGAGGAACGCGGCCGCCGCGACGCCGGCCCGGAAGCGACCGTGGTCGCCGTGCTGGAAGAGGCACAGGTCGAGGACGCGCGACCAGCCATCCGCGGGAGCCGCGACGGCCACGCGGAGCAGCGTCTGCGTGAGGTCCGAATGGGCGACCAGGGAGATCCCGACCTCCACACGGGCTTCCCGCGCGACCTCGACCGCATCCGACTCCACCGGCCAGGCCGCCACGTCGCGGGCCGCTCCCGGCCCATGGGCGATCGCGCGCTCCAGGGCGGGGACGTCGCACAGCAGCGCGCCGAGCGCCCCGCGCGTGCCCGCCTCGACGACGGCGAAGCGGACGCCGGCCCGGGCCGCGGCCGCCGCGACGAGGTCGGCCCACGACGTCTCACCCTCGGCCAGGACGTGCCCGGCGAGCGTCTCGCGAACCGCCCCTGCCGCCGTCTCAAGCACCTGGAGGGCCGGCCGCACGACCCGCCCGCCGGCGTCCCGCTCGTCCACCGCGGAGATCCGGACGTCGAGCCAATCGGCGCGGGCGTAGGTCGCGACGACCGGATTTGCAGCACGGAGCATGGGCTCCCCGAGGAGCTCCGCGACGCGCGACTCGCCGATCCCGTAGGTGCGGAGCATCCGGACCAGTCGGCCGTCGCCGAGGCCGCGGTCGCGAAGGCGGGGCATCACCCAGTCGCGCCACATGGGGCGCATCTCGCGGGGCGGGCCGGGAAGGAGGATCGCGACGCGGCCGTCGGGCCGATCCACCCACCAGCCGGGCGCCGTCCCGTTCGGATTGGGGATCGCGGTCGCCGACGGGATGAGCCACGCCTGCTTCAGGTTCAACTCCGGGAGTGCCATCCCACGCCGTGCGAAGAGATCCCGCAGCCATGCCTGCTGGTCGGGGTCGACCTCCGGCACTTCGCCGATGGCGGCCGAGAGGGCCTCCCGCGTCAGGTCATCCGGCGTGGGGCCGAGGCCCCCCGTGGCCACGACGACGTCCACGGTCGACAGCGCCTCGGCGAACGAGGCGGTGACGAGCACAAGGTCGTCGGGGAGCGCGATGACGCGCCGCACGCTGACACCCTGGAGCGAGAGCGCGCGGGCCAGCTCGCCGCCATTCGTGTCGCGGGTCTCGCCCGCGGTGAGCTCGCTGCCGACCGCCAGCAGCTCCGCGGTTCGGATCGGCCGGTGCTGGGGTGGCGGTTGGCGCCTGACGGTCATCGGCCGAGAGTACGACCTGCGAGCCGTGTCGTCATGGCTCGACCGGGCCGATACGAGCGATGACGTCGGGCAGACGGCCCGCCCAGGCCGGCCGCGGCGCGCCGCAATCTTGACCGCGGAGGCATCGCGGGCGTATTCTCGATAATCGATGATACCGGGGAGGGGGCCCGGCGAACGTACGGCGAGACGACGGTCAGGACCGACGAGCGCGTCGGTGACCATGGAGGGAGCGGGATGGGCGACGAGCTGGATGTCTTCCGCCTCGACGGCCGCGTCGCCCTCGTGGCCGGCGGGGGCGGAGCGATCGGCTCGGCGCTGGCGGCTGCCCTCGGAAGCGTGGGCGCGCGCGTCGCGATCGTGGACCAGACCGACGAGCGGGCGGAGGCGGCGGCCGCCCCGATCCGCGCGGCCGGCGTCCAGGTCCTGGCCATCGGCGCGGACGTGACCCAGGAGGCCGAGTGCGATCGCGTCGTGGCCGCCACGCTGGAACGCTTCGGACACCTCGACATCCATGTCAATGCGGTCGGCGGCGGCGCCGGCAAGGTCCTGTTCGACGCGGAGGTCTACCCGCGTGACGCATGGGACTGGATCTACGAGCTGAACGTCCGCAGCACGCTCTGTTCAACGCAGGCGTCGGCCCGAGCGATGATCGCCGCCGGTCACGGGGGGCGCATTCTCAGCATCTCGTCCGTCCGCGCCTCGCTCGGCATCAACGCCGGCTACTCCGCCTACGTTGCCGCGAAGGGCGCCATCAGCTCGCTCACGCGCCAGTGGGCCACCGAATGGGCCAAGCACGGGATCACCGTCAATGCGATCGCTCCGACGTTCGTCGACACGCCGCAGGTGGCGATGCTGCTCGGGGATCCGGCGTTCAAGGCGGGCATCGTGGGCCGTATCCCGCTCGGCCGGGTGGGTGGCACGAGCGACCTGACCGGGGCCGCGATCTTCTTCTGCTCGGATGCCTCGTCGTTCGTCACCGGCCAGATCCTGGGCATCGACGGCGGCCTCACCGCGACCCAGTAGCCTGCAGGGAGATCCACATCCGTGGACATGGAGCACGTCACCCGGAACGTCTACACCACGACGAAGCTGCGGGGCTGCAACCCGAGCTTCGTGGTGACCTCCGACGGCGTGGTTGTCATCGACACGCCGCAGCTCCCGACGAAGGCCGTGGCGATGCGGAAGCTGGCCGAGTCGCACGGGCCGATCCGCTATCTCATCAACACCGAGCACCACGTCGACCACATCTTCGGCAACTACTACTTCAAGGGCGCCGGAACGGTGGTCAACCACCGGGGCGTCGACGAGCGGTTCATGGTGGTCTTCCCGGAGCTCGACCCGTTCGCCTACGCCTTCGAAGCGATTCCCACCCCCGCCGGCAAGGGCACCGACCTGGACGATCCCGAGGGCGTGGCGCTGTGGCCGGACCGGGACGAGTACGAGCGCGACCCCAACAAGGCCACGATCGTCTTCACCGGCGACCTGACCCTTCGCGTCGGCGACCACACCTTCAACCTGCTCCACACGCCGGGCCACACGCCGGGCCAGGTCGCCGTCCACGTTCCCGAGGAACGGGTCGTCTTCACCGGCGACACCATCTTCTCCGGCTGCCAGACCTGGCTCATGACCTCCAACGTCGACCAGTGGCTCGCCGCCCTCGAGCGCATCCGCGCGCTTGACGTCGACTGGATCGTGCCCGGCCACGGACCGGTCGTGCGGAAGTCGTACCTGGACGTCCAGCGCTCCCAGCTCATGGAGTGGGAGACCGCAGTCGCCACGGCGATCGCGAACGGCTGGTCCCGCGACGAGACCGTCGCCCGGGTGGACTTCCGAGACCGCTTCGGCCCCGTGGACATCGGCCAGGGCTACATGCTGGACTACATCCAGACCCTGAACGCGGGAACGCTCTACGACAAGCTTGCCGGCGCCGCTGCCGCCGCCGAGCACTGACCATGAGCCAGGCAGCCAACCGATGACCGCTTCGCCTGCCGGGGTTGGAACGAGGCACGTGCGCGACATCGGAGCCGCGGTCATCGGCAGCGGCTTCATCGGGACGGTCCATATCGAAGCCCTGCGCCGAATCGGTGTTCGCGTTGTCGGGCTGGTCGAGGCGACGCCTGAGCTTGGCGCCAAGCGCGCCGCGGAGCTCGGCCTGCCACGGGCCTACGCCGGCCTGGCGGAGGCCCTCGCGGACGACGCGGTCCAGGTCGTCCATGTCACGTCACCGAACGTGCTCCACCATCCCCAGGTCAGGGAGATCCTCGCCGCTGGCCGGCACGTCATCTGCGAGAAGCCGCTGGCGCTGACGTCCGCGGAATCAGCGGAGCTCGTGAAGCTGGCCGCCGCCAGCGGCCTGGTCAACGCCGTCAACTTCAACATTCGCTTCTACCCGCTCAACCAGCACGTGGCGGGCCTGGTCCGCGAGGGCGGGCTTGGCGACGTCCGGCTGGTCACCGGGCGCTACTTCCAGGACTGGCTGCTGTACGACACGGACTGGAACTGGCGCCTGGAGCGGGACCAGGGCGGCGCCCTGCGAGCCGTCGGCGACATCGGCTCGCACTGGCTTGACCTGGTCACGTTCCTGACGGACCACCGGGTCGAGGCGGTCATGGCCGACCTCACGACGTTCATCCCGGTCCGTCGGAAGCCCGCCGGCCCGGTGCGCACCTTCTCCACGGAGCAGGCCGCAGACACGGTCCCCGTCGAGATCCAGACGGAGGACGTGGCGACGATCCTCCTGCGCCTCGACGGCGGGGCGCGCGGCAGCGTGGCGATCTCCCAGCTCAGCCCGGGCCGGAAGAACAGCCTCGCCTACCAGATCGACGGCTCCGCCTCCGCCGTGGCGTGGGAATCGGAGCAGCCCGAGCAGCTCTGGATCGGCCACCGCGACCGGCCCAACGAGCTCCTGCTCCGGAACCCGGCGCTCATGAACGCCGGCGGGCGCGCCGCCGCCCGCCTGCCGGGCGGGCACGTGGAGGGCTTCGCGGACACGTTCGGCGCCGTCTTCGGCGCGATCTACGCCGACGTCCTGGCCGGGGCTCCGTCCCGGACGCCCGGCTACGCGACCTTCGCCGACGGCCACGAGGAGATGCTCGTGGGCGACGCCGTGCTGGAGAGCTCGCGAACCGGCCGTTGGGTCGACGTGGCCCGGCCCGGATGAGCACCGTATCACCCGTCGTGTCGAGCGTGGAGGTTCAGTTGCGATGAAGCTCGGCTTCCTGACCGCCCCCTTCCCCCAGGCGCCGCTGTCCGAAGTGGCCGACTGGGCTGCCGGCGCCGGCTTCGAGGTGCTCGAGATCGCCTGCTGGCCTCAGAGCAGCGGGCCCACCCGACGCTATGCCGGCACGAGCCACATCGACGTGGCGAACCTGTCCGCGCTGCAGGCGACGGAGCTGGTGGACGAGATCGCGGCGAAAGGCCTCTCGATCTCTGGCCTGGGCTACTACCCGAACCCGCTCCACCCGGACCCCGCTCACCGGGAACAGGTCATCGGCCACCTGAAGGCCGTGATGGTCGCCGCGAGCCGGATGGGGGTCCCACTGGTCAACACGTTCATGGGCGGCGACGCGGCGAAGACCCCCGACCAGAACTGGGAGGAGGCGCTCCGCGTCTGGCCCGACATCGTGCGCTTCGCGCAGGACCAGGGCGTCAAGGTCACGCTCGAGAACTGCCCGATGCTCTTCTCCTACGACGAGTGGCCCGGCGGCCACAACATCGCCACGTCGCCGCGGATGTGGCGCCGGATCCTCGAGCAGTGGGGCGGCACGATCGGCCTCAACTTCGACCCGTCGCACCTCGTCCTCCAGACGATCGACACCGGCCGCTTCCTGCGCGAGTTCGGACCGCACGTCCTCCACTTCCAGGCCAAGGACCTCATGATCGACCGCGACGGGCTCTACGAGCGCGGCAGCTTCTCCAACGGCATCGGCTGGCAGATCCCGCGGATCCCGGGCCTGGGGGAAGTGGACTGGCGTGTCGTCTTCTCCGAGCTCTACCGGGCGGGCTACGCGGGCGACTGCATCATCGAGCACGAGGATCGTCGGTTCGAGGGAACCGACGAGAAAGTCAAGCAGGGCTTCCTGATCGCCCGCGACATCCTCCGACCCTACTGCAGGTGAGACCGCCCTCATGACGCTCGACATCGCCACCCTCTCCGAACGCGACATCGCGAAGATGATCGACCATTCGCTCCTCAGGCCCGAGCTGGACGACGCCTTCGTCGAGGCTGGCTGCGCCCTCGCCGCGAAGTACGACGTGGCATCCGTCTGCTGCCGGCCGGCCGACGTTGCGCGGGCGGCTACGCTCCTCCTCGGAACCGACGTTCACGTCGGCGGAACGATCGGGTTCCCGCACGGCAACCACGCGACCGAGGTCAAGGTCTTCGAGGCCAGGCGCGCCCTCGCCGATGGCGCCACGGAGCTGGACATGGTGCTCCAGATCGGCGCGCTCAAGTCGGGACGCGACGCCGACGTCGAGGCGGACATCCGTGCCGTGGTCGAGGTGGCCCACGCCGCGGGCGCGATCGTCAAGGTGATCTTCGAGAACGCCTACCTGACGGACGACGAGAAGATCAGGGCCTGCCGGTTGAGCGAGGCGGCGGGAGCCGACTTCGTGAAGACCTCGACCGGCTTCGCGCCCGGCGGTGCCACGCACGACGATCTCCGGCTCATGCGCGCCAACACCTCGCCGCACATCCAGGTCAAGGCTGCCGGCGGCGTGCGGACGCTCGACGCGCTCCTGGCCGTCCGGGAGCTGGGGGTCTCGCGGATCGGCGCGACGGCGACCGAGGCGATCATCCTCGACTTCCGCGC
>JARLHH010000238.1 GCA_031292335.1 Candidatus Limnocylindrales bacterium
GACGCCGCAACCGCCCGCGCCTTCGCGGCGGGCCGCCCGCGCCGTGGCCGATCCGCGCCCCGGTTCCGGAAGAGCAGCCGGATCGGCGCCCCGGGGAACCCGAGCTCGTCGCGGATGCGGTTCTCGAGGTAGCGCCGGTAGGAGAAGTGGATCAGCTCCGCGTCGTTGGCGAAGAAGATGAACGTCGGCGGCTCGATCCCCGCCTGCGTCGCGTAGTAGAGCCGTGCCCGGCGGTTCTTGACGGGCGGGGGCGCCTGGCGCGCCACGGCCTCGGTCAGCAGCCGGTTCAGCTCGCCGGTTCCGATCCGCTTGCGACGCTCGCCCCACACGTCCACCGCCAGCTCCAGCACGCGATCCACCCGCTGCCCGGTCCTGGCGCTGATCGAGACGGCCGGCGCGAAGTCCAGGAACGGCGCGTCGCGCTGGATCCAGGTCACGTACTGATCGAAGGTGCGGTCCGTCTTGTCCTGGACCAGGTCCCACTTGTTGATCGCGAGGATCAGGCCCTTGCCCGCGTCCACCGCGTAGCCGGCGACGTGGGCGTCCTGCGCCGTCAGCCCGTCCACCGCGTCGATGACGAGCACCACGACGTCGGCTCGATCGACTGCCTTGAGCGCCCGGAGGGTCGAGTAGCGGTCCGCGTCCGGACCCGACGCGACCTTGCCGCGCCGCCGGATGCCGGCGGTGTCGACGAGCACGACCTCGCCCTGCCCGAAGCTCATCCGCGTGTCGATCGCGTCGCGGGTCGTGCCCGGGATCTCGCTCACGATCATCCGCTCCTCGCCGAGGAGCGCATTGAGCAGGCTGGACTTCCCGACGTTGGGCCGGCCGACCAGCGCGATCGTGACCGGGCCCGGCACGTGGCCCGAGTCGAACTCGTCGTCGGCGAGGTCCGCGTCGGCGCCCGCCTCGTCGAACGGCGCGATGCCCTCGGCCAGCGCGTCGGCGACGTGGGCCACCGCGAGGTCCTGGCGGGCCTCGCGCGCCGTACGGGCACGCTCTTCGGCGGTCTCGGGCGGCAGCGCCTCCACGATCGCGTCGAGCAGGTCCGCGACGCCCCGGCCATGGGCCGCGGAGATGGGCCATGACTCGGGCCAGCCAAGCGCCCAGAACTCGACGGCATCGAGCTCGCGCTTCGCGTTGTCGGCCTTGTTGGGCGCGAGGAGCACGGGTGCGCTCGCCCGCCGGAGCAGCTCGGCCGCCTCCGTGTCCGCCGGCGTGATCCCGGTCGTGGCGTCGAGCAGGAAGACGATCACGTCGGCCTCGCCGATCGCCAGGCGCGCCTGCTCCTGGACCTTGGCCTCGATCGCGTCCCCGGGTGACGTCTCCAGCCCCCCCGTGTCCACGACGAGGAACGAGCGCCCGTTCCAGTCGGCCTCGGCATACAGCCGGTCACGAGTGGTCCGCGCGCGGTCCTCCACGATCGCCGCCCGCGGGTCGCCCACGATCCGGTTGAAGAGGGTGCTCTTGCCGACGTTGGGCCGTCCGACGAGCGCGACGACCGGGAGCGAGGCCACCTGTCGCACAGGGCGCGGCGGCGGACGCGGCAGGCACGCCGGCCCGGCGGGTCGCCCGGGGATCGGCCGCGGCGGC
>JARLHH010000239.1 GCA_031292335.1 Candidatus Limnocylindrales bacterium
GAAGATCGCCTCCGCATCGGTCGCGGAGAGAGGCGCGGTGAAGGCGGATTCGACGCCGTGGTCGGTCGCCGTCGCGCCCATCGAACGGAAGAAGCCCCGCCGCTCCTCGAGCGCGGAGACAAGCCCGGCGGCCGTCCCGATCTCGCGCCCGACCGCCGCCGAAAGGGCATCGAGCCGGGCCCGCCAGCCGGGTGCCAGCAGGTTGACGACGCCGTCCGGACGGAACGTCGGGCGCACGTCGCCGGTCCAGCCGCTCGCCCGGATCGCGGCATGGTGCGCCAGCGGGTCGGCCGCGTCGTCGGTCGTGCACAGCGTCTCGATGCGGGAGCGCTGGAAGAGCGCGCGCGGCCGGTACTCGGGCCGCGCCAGCTTGTCGCTCAGCTCGTCGTAGATCGCCTGGGCGCTCGCGCTGCCCAGCGGCTCGCGGACCCCGAAGACCTCGTGCAGCTCGTGGGCCAGCCAGGTGCCGGACGGCGTGCCCCGGAAGAGGTGAAGGTTGTCGGCGAGCGCCTGCCAGATCCGCCGGGGGTCGGTCTCCACGGCAGGTACGGCTGCGCCGCCGGAGGTGCCCGCGTCGTCGCCGGTGCGTGCGCCGTCGCTGGTCCTGGCGTCGCGCGGCCGGATCCCCAGCGACTCGAGCGCGATCCCCTGCGAGTGGAGCATCCGGAAGACATAGTGATCCGGGATGACGAACAGCTCGGCCGGGGTGCCGAACGTCGCGTGCTCGTCGGCGAGCAGGCGAGGATCGACGTGGCCGTGCGGGCTGATGATCGGGAGCTCCGCGATCGCCGCGTAGAGCTCGCGGGCCACGCTCCGCCGCGCGGGGTCGGGCGGGAGGAACCGGTCGGCCGGCAGGAGTGGCGGCAGGGAGTTCATGAGCGCCCTCCGGACGCGTTCGATGGTAGTCGATCGGGCGTCATGCGGGTCGCGGCCGGGAGGCCAGCGCCTCCACGAGGCTCGCCTCGGTGGGCGTGCTCCCGACCCCCAGCCGGGCCCCGACCCTGGCGGCGAGCGGTGGCTCGAGGTAGGTGGAGGCGAGCACGTCCCAGCTCGGTTCGGCGAACACGTCGGC